>JAYSMB010000119.1:0-21837 GCA_043725065.1 Burkholderiales bacterium | reverse complement strand
GCAGCCAAGGACGTCGAGGTCGCGCTGCAGCGACAGGGCCTGTTCCTCGCTCAGGCCTACGTGCCCGAGCAGACTTTGGCCGACGGCGTCGTCACGGTGCAGGTGCTCGAGGGCCGGATCGGTGCGGTCAAGATCGAGCTTGATCCCGGGGTCACGATTTCGCCCGAGTTCCTCGACCGCATCGTCGCCATCCTGCGTGGCAATCCGGTCGCCGAGCGCGAGCTGATCGAGCGCGCCCTGTTCACGCTGGGCGACCTGCGCGGCATCAATGTCAGCACCACCCTGACCCCGGGCGAGAAGGTGGGCCAGGCCGACCTCACCATCAAGGTGTCGCCGGGCGCCAAGGTGGCGTACTCGCTCGATGCCGACAACGGCGGTTCGATCTTCACCGGCAAGTACCGCATCAACGCCGGCTTCGACTGGTTCAACCCGACCGGCCAGGGCGACATCGCTTCGCTGCGCGCCCAGGTCACGACCAACCTGGGCGCCGAGTTCGTGCGCGCCTCCTGGCTGACGCCGATCAATTCGGTGGGCACGAAGTTCGGCGTCGCGGCGAGCTTCCTGAAGTACAAGCTCGGCTCGAAGGTCTTCGAGGATCTCGACGCCGACGGCACCGCCGAGGCCTATTCGCTGCAGCTCCTGCATCCGCTGATCCGCTCGCGCAACAACAACCTCTTTTTTCAGGCGAGCACCGATTTCCGCCGCTTCGAGGATCGCGTGAAGTCGATCGGCCTGGTGACCAAGAAGGACATCGCGCCCTACGCGACGCTGGCCGTCGTCGGCGATTTTCGCGATACCTTCGGCGGCGGCGGGATCAGCAACTATTCGCTCGGCGCCGTCGGCGGTCACCTGAAGATCAAGAACCAGGAAGACATCGACGTCGACAACGCCAACTACCGCGCCGCCGGCAACTACGCCAAGCTGGCGGCCGGCGCGACGCGACTGCAGGTCCTGCCGAACCGCGACTACCTGTACCTGAGCGCGCTGGCCCAACTCGCCAGCAAGAACCTCGACAGCTCGGAGAAGTTCAGCCTCGGCGGCCCGTACGGCGTGCGCGGCTACCCGTCGCCCGAGTCGCCGAGCGACTCCGGGCTGATCGCGACCTGGGAATACCGCAAGACGCTGCCAATCGAGGCACTGCCGGGCGACCTGGTCGCCTGGGTGTTCGGCGACTACGCCGTCGGCCGCCTGCACCAGGACCCGCTGTCCACCGACGTCGGCGACACCCGCAAGCTGGTCTCTCACGGCGTAGGCCTGACCTACGGCGGCAAGAGCGGGTTGATCGTCAAGTCCTTCGTCGCGATGCGCGGCGGCAGGCGAGCGCAGAGCGACGACAGCCGGGTGCGTTTCTATCTGCTCGTCAGCCAGCAATTCTGATGTCGAAGGTGGATCTTCCATGAACAGCCACGCCCACCGTCTCGTCTTCAGCCGAAGTCGGGGCTTTTGTGTCGCGGTCGCCGAGACCGCCACCGCCGCGGGCAAGTCGGTCTCGGGCGAGCGGCGTTCGCGTGTCGTCGGAGCCTGCGCGTTCGCCGCGCTGGCGCTGGCGTCGCTGGTGTCGCCGGCCCAAGGGCTGCCCGCGGGCGTCGCGCCGCCGGCGGGCTTGAAGGCGGGTGTCGCCGCGCCGGCCGGCGTGGCACCGGCGCCAGCGGTGCGACAGGGCGCCGGCGCCTCGGTCCTGCCCACCGGCGCGACGGTGGTCAAGGGTAGCGGCAGCGTCAGCGTCAACGGCGCCGACATGACAGTCAACCAGTCGAGCCAACGCCTCGTCACCGACTGGACGAGCTTTTCGATCGGCTCCGGCAATTCGGTTCGCTTCATCCAGCCGTCGAGCAGCTCGGTCGCGCTCAACCGGGTCACCGGCGACGGTGCAAGCAACATCTTCGGCTCGCTCACCGCCAATGGCCACGTCTATCTGCAGAACGCGAACGGCGTGTATTTCGCTCCTGGGGCGCAAGTGAGCGTCGGCAGCCTCGTCGCGACCTCGCTGAACATCGACGTCGATCAGTTCATGCTCGGCCGGCTGCGCCTTTCGGGCGGCAGCGAAGCGTCGGGCAAGGTCGAGAACGCGGGCGCGATCGTCACCGCGCCGGGCGGCCACGCCGTACTGGCCGGTCCGGTCGTCTCGAACTCGGGATCGATCAGAACGCCGGGCGGTACCACGGCCCTGGTCGCCGGCAACGCGGTCGACATCGATCCGCTCGGCTCGGGGCTGCTCAGCGTCAGCGTGCCGGTGGCCGCGGTCAACGCGCGCCTGGCCCAGTCGGGAACGATCACCGCGGATGGCGGCGCGGTGCAGCTCGCGGCCGCGGCGGCCGATGCGGCGGTGCGAACCGTGATGCAGGTGGGCGGCGTCGTGCGGGCGCGCAGCGTCGAGCAGCGCGATGGCCAGATCGTTCTTTCGGGCGGCAGCAGCGGCATGGTCATCGTCGACGGCCAGCTCGACGCGTCCGGCGGCACAGGAAGGCACGGCGGCACGATCAAGGTGCTGGGCGATCGGGTCGGCCTGACCGGCGGCGCGCGACTCGATGCCACCGGCGGCGGCGGCGGCACGATCCTGGTCGGCGGCAACTGGCAGGGCAAGGGCCCGGAGACGAACGCCACCAATACCTACGTCGGCAGCGGCGTCGTCCTCGACGCCAGCGCCGCTGGCAAGGGCGACGGCGGCAAGGTCGTCGTCTGGGCGGACGCCAACACCACCTACGCCGGTCAGGCGAACGCCCGGGGCGGCGCCAGCGGCGGCGACGGCGGCCGGATCGAGGTGTCGGGCAAGGGCTCGCTGGCGTTCTACGGCGGCGCCGACCTGCGCGCGCCGCACGGCACGACCGGCAACCTGCTGCTCGATCCGCAGAATCTGACCATCGGCAACGTCGCCGACGTCGACGGAACGCCTCCCACCGGCGACGACCTGGTCGGCAGAACGCTGGCCGCCAGTGCGCCCGGCGCCAACAGCCAGATCACCGCGTCGAACGTCGCCACCCTGCTGGCGACCGGCAACGTCACGCTGGCCTCGCAGTTCAACCTGACCGTGGCGCAGCCGATCACGGTCGCCGCCGGCGGCGATCCGACCGCGGTGCTGTCGCTGACGAGCGCCAACGTCTTGATCAATGCGCCGCTGACCCTGAACAACGCTTCGCTGGTCGCGAACACGACGCCGACGTTCACGACGCAGTCGATCGTCCTCAATGCCGCGGTGCAGTCGAACAACTCGGTATCGCTGACCTCGCCGACGATCACGATCAACGCAGCGCTGACCGCGCCGAACGTCACCCTGACCAGCGGCGGAACGATCGCGCAGAACGCGACGGGCACCGGGACGATCGTCGCCACCAACCTGACGACCCTCGGCGCCGGCAGCGTCGATCTCAGTTTCTCGAACAACCAGGTCGGCAATCTCGTCTTCAACGCCAACGACGCGAAATTCCGCGTCGCCAACGCGGTGGGCGTGCCGCTGAACGTGAGCGGCACGATCACCGGCGTCTCCGGGGTCCTCGATCTGGTCGGCGTCAATACCGACATCACGCAATCGCCGGGACCGACCGGCGCGTTGGCGCTCGCGGGCGGCCAGCGCCATCTCAACCTGACCACCGTCGGCACCGGCAACGTCGCTCTGAACAATTCCGGCAACCAGATCCACGGCGTCACGTTCAACGTCGCCGGCGCGGCGAGCCTCGTCGCGCAAGGTGACCTGGGCGGCGGCGGCGGCGCGACCGGAGACGTCGCGATCCAGGCGAGCGGCGTCTTCACCCTGAACAACAACCTGAGCGGCCGCAACATCGACATCACGAGCGTCGGGTTCCAGGCCAACAACACGCTGCTGCTCACGCCGCCGGGCGGGCGCTTCTTCCTCCGTTCCAGCGACTGGACCAAGGACTTCTTCAATTCGCCACTGTTCGGGACCGCCGCCAACGACATCAACTACATCGTCCTCGGCGGCTTTTCCGGCACCGACCCGAGCGCCGGAAACGGCTACTACACCAACCGTACCGGCACGCTGGCGCCGCCCGTCATTGACAACCCGCCGATCAGCAAGGTCTACGACGGGACGCCGAACTTCGCCTTCACGCAAAGCGGCGCCAACGCGGTCGCGACGCTGCAGGCACCGTCGGTGCCGATCCCGTTCGGCGTGACGGGCTACAACGTCGTCGGTACCGGTGCGTTCACCGACAAGAACGCCGGCGCGAACAAGGGGCACACGGTCGCGCCGTCGACCGACACGTCGGCGGTCAGTCCGACCGAGGGCAACGTCGTCTACTACGGTCTGCGGTTCGCGGGCTACACGCGCGCGCCCGGCCCGCACGTCGCCGGCACGCCGGGCAACGCGGTCTCGCAGATCACGCAGCGCGCGATCTCCGCCGTCGGCATCGGTGGCGTGAACCGGGTCTACAACGGCAGCAATGTGGTCGGGGTGAACGCGGGCGGGGCGTCGCTTGCGGGCACGATCGCCGGCGACACCGTGAGCCTGGTCGCCGCGGGCGCCACCGGGACGACGGCTGACAAGAACGTCGGCGTGAACAAGCCGGTGGCGGTCAGCGGCCTCGGCCTGGCCGGCACCGATGCCGGCAACTACAGCGTCAGCGCCGCGCCGGGCGCGACTTCGACGATCACGCCGCTCGGCATCATCTCGTTTGGGTTCACGGGCGTGAATCGGACCTACGACGCGACGACGGTGGTGGCGGTGAACGGCAGCGGTGCGACGCTGACCGGCGTGCTCGGCGGCGACACGGTCGGCGTCGCGGCCGGCAACACCGGCACGGTGGCCAACAAGAATGTCGGCGCGGCCAAGCCGGTGACCATCGGCACGGTCGCGCTGAACGGCGCCGATGCGGCAAACTACACCGTGACCGACACCAGCGCCGCGCTGGTCACGATCACGCCTCTCGCCATCACCTCGACCGGCGTCACCGGCGTCGACCGGACCTACGACGGCACGGCGGTGGTCGGCGTCAATACCGGCGCGGCCACGCTGAACGGCACGATCGCCGGCGACAACGTCAGCCTGGTCACCGGCGCCGCGACAGGCACCATGGCCAACAAGAACGCGGGCAACGCCAAGCCGGTCGCGGTCGGCGGGCTGACGCTCGGCGGCACCGATGCGGTCAACTACAGCCTGGTCGACGCCAGCAACGCGACCGTCAACATCGCGGCGGCGGTGCTTCGAGCCAGCGGCATCACCGCGGTCAACAAGGTTGTCAACGGCACGACCACGGTGCGGCTGAACACCAGCAACGTGAGCGTGTTGGGCGTGGTGCCGGGCGATACGGTCGGCGTCGACGCCAGCGGCGCGACCGGCTCGGTGGCGACGCCCGACCCCGGCGTGGCCAAGCCGGTGACGGTGATCGGCATCGGCCTGACCGGCCCGGACGCGATCAACTATTCGATCTCGCCGTTTCCGATCGGCCCGAGCGGCGGCGGCCTGACCGTGCGCTTCCTCACTGCCTCGCAGGGTCGCTTCGACGACATCCGCTTCAAGGAATATCTGCAGGCCGTGAGCGACGCGCAGGAGCCGTTCCGGCGGGCGATGATGGAGGCGCTGCTGGCGGGCTTCGGCAAGGAAAACATCAGGAAGCAGCTGCAGCGCGGCCTGGTCTTCGAGACCGGACTCGCGCCGCCCGCCGTCGACATCATCGAGCCGGCGGCCAAGCCGGACAGTTGCACGCCGCCCGCCGGAGCCGACCTGAACTGTGGCCGCTAGTCGCGCCCGGTGCGTGATGCTGCGCCGTCGCCGTCTTCTGCGGTCGGCGCTCGCGGCCGGCGCCGTTCTGGCCTGGCCGGCGCAGGCCCAATCGGCGATCGCGGGGTATGCGCTGCTGGTCGGCAACACCTCGTACAACCCGCGCGAGGAGAATCTGCCGCCGGCGCTCAAGTGCATCCACGATCTCGAGCTGCGCCTGAAGCGCTTCGGCTTCGAGATCGTCTCGCTCCACGATGCGCCGGTCGCGCAAGTGCAGGCCGAGGTGACGAAACTGCAGCGCGCCGTGGCGGCGTGGCCCGGCATGGCGGCGGTCTTCTATTTCGTCGGCCACGGCTTCCAGTCGAACGCCGAGAACTTTCTGGTGCCCGCAGGCGCCGATCTGCAGGCTGTTCCGGCGCAGCTCTCGAAGGCCTGCATCTCGCTCGAAAAGGAAATCTTCACCCGGCTCAAGCGTCCGGTCGGTCCCGCCGCGACGGTCATCATGCTCGACGCCTGCCGCACGCCGGACCGCCCGCGCACGCCGGGCGAGGGCTACAACCAGACCCTGCCGCCCGAGGGATGCCACGTCGCCTTCGCGACCGGGCCCGGCAAACGCGCGTTCGCGCCGAACGATCCGGAGCGCGACACCTTGTTCGCCGAAGTGCTGGTCGCCGAGCTCGACGCGTCGCCGTCCGACCGCTCGGTGCTGCTGACGCTCGAGAACGTACGCGCCAAGGTGGCGAACCGTGTCAACAGCATTCCGACCATCGTGCGCGTGTTCGGCCGCAACGCGCAGGAGCCCGAGCTGGCCTCGAACGTGGCGGGCGATCCGCCCTGGACACCGCTCGCCGCATCGGCGCCGGTGCCGGCGGTCCGTCCGGCACCGCCCGAGAGCGGCGAGATCACGGCGGCGCGCTCGGCCAGCTCGCCCGAAGACGCGGCGGCGCGACTGCGTTCTCTGCTCGAGAAGACGGGCGAGGGTGACGACGCCGACCTGGCCAAGCAGCGCCTCAAGGATCTCGAGACCGTGCTGCGCGCGGCGCGCACCGCGCGGCTCAACCTCGACATCGGACAGCTGGCCGCGAGCCAGCCGCCGCGCGTCGTCGAAGACATGCGCCGGGCACTTCAGGGCGACAAGTACGCGGCCATGCGCGTCGCCGAATCGTTCCCGCCACCATCGGCCGGCGGCGAGCTCATCGAGCGAACCGACTACGGCCGCTGGATGAGCTTCGCCGCCTACCTGGGCAACGGCATCGCCGCCTATCGCCTCAGCGAGTTCTTCCGCAACGTCGACCGGCGCGACGCCGAAGCATCGCGCTATCTGGCCCTGGCCCGCGCCAACCAGTACACGCCGCCGCGCCAGCTCGAGTCGGGGCGCTGAGCCTCGGCAGGGCCCTCAGCGACCGCGGTTGCGCCAGCCGTCGAAGCTCATGCCACCGGCATCCTTCGCGGAGATGATCGGCGCCATGCCGATATCGGGCCAGGTGATCGCGAGGTCGGGGTCGTCCCAGCGGATCGTTCGCTCCGATGCCGGTTCGTAGTAGGCCGTCGCCTTGTAGAGGAAGTCGGCCGATTCGCTCAGCACCAGAAAGCCATGTGCGAGCCCCGGTTCGATCCAGAGCTGGCGATGATTCGCGCCGCTGAGCTCGATACCGAACCAGCGGCCGAACGTCGACGAACCGATGCGGATATCGACCGCGACGTCGAACACCGCGCCGTTGGTGACGCGAACCAGCTTGCCTTGCGCGTGCGGTGCCTCCTGCCAATGTAGGCCACGCAAGACGCCGCGCGGCGAGCGCGAATGATTGTCCTGGACGAATTCGACGCGGCGGCCAAGCGCGGCATCGAAGGTCTTCTGGACATAGCTTTCGAGGAAAAAGCCGCGCGCGTCGCCGACCATCTTCGGCTCGATCAAGAGCACGCCATCGATGTCGGTGCGGGTCGCTTTCATTGGGAGATTGTGACCGCATGCCTACAATCGGTGCATGTTCGAGGCGATGAAAGCGCTCGCGGAACGGTCGGTGATGGAGCGGCTCGTGCTGCTCCTCAACCACGTGATTTCGGCCGAGCCGCAAGCGATGGAGCGGCTGCGTGCGCATGCTGCGCGAACCCTGCGCTTCGAGTTCGAAGGCTGGCCTTCGCTGCTGCCCGCGCCGTCGCCGATCGCGTTTGTCGTCACGCCGCCCGGCCTCGTCGAATGGATCGAGACGCCGGGCGATGCGCCGCCCGATCTGCGCGTCGCGATCGAGTCTTCGAACCCGGCGCTGGCCTTCGCGAAGTTCATCATCGGCGAGCGGCCCGCACTTCGCGTCGAAGGCGACGCGGCGTTCGCGAGCGACCTGAACTGGCTGATCGAGAACCTGCGCTGGGACGTGCAGGACGACCTGGCCCGCCTGGTCGGCGACGCGCCGGCGCGCGAGATCGCGCGCTTCGGCAACGCGCTGGCCAAGGCGATCCGCGAGGCCGCGAAGTCGCTCGACGGCTTTGCGCGGCGCGCCGACCGTCCCGGCGAGTGGCCGGCCGCGGAGCCGCCGCCCCGATGAGGCACGTCGCCCGGTTCGTCTTCATCTGGGTCACGGTTTTCCGCTTCGGGCTCGACGAGCTGGCGCTGTCGAGCTTTCGCCAGCGCTGGGTGCGCCGCTTCGTCATCGTGCTCACTTTCGGCCGGCGCTTGTCGGCGCCGCGCGGCGAGCGGCTGCGCCTGGGCCTCGAGACGCTCGGCCCGATCTTCGTCAAGTTCGGGCAAGTGCTTTCGACGCGGCGCGATCTGCTTCCGGCCGACATCGCCGAAGAGCTCGCCAAGCTGCAGGACCGCGTTCCGCCGTTCCCCGAGGCCGAGGCGCGCGCCGCCGTCGAGCGCGCGTTCGGCCGGCCGATCGATGCCATCTTCTCGAGCTTCGACGCCGCGCCGGTGGCGAGTGCCTCGATCGCGCAGGTTCACTTCGCGGTGTTGAAGAGCGGTCGCGAGGTCGCGGTCAAGGTGCTGCGGCCCGGCATGTTGGCGGCGATCGACGACGACATCGCGCTGATGCGTCAGCTCGCGCGCTGGGTCGAGCGGCTGTTCGTCGACGGCAAGCGGCTCAAGCCGCGCCAGGTCGTCGCCGAGTTCGACAACTACCTGCACGACGAACTCGATCTCGTTCGCGAAGCCGCCAACGCCTCGCAACTGCGCCGCAACATGCAGGGCCTCGGCCTGGTCATGGTGCCCGAGATGGTGTGGGAACTGTGCACCTCGGGCGTGATCGTCATGGAGCGCATGAACGCCGTGCCGATCAGCCACGTGCAGCGCCTGCGCGACGCCGGCGTCGACATTCCCAAGCTGGCCCGCGACGGCGTGACCATCTTCTTCACCCAGGTGTTTCGCGACGGCTTCTTCCACGCCGACATGCACCCCGGCAACATCCAGGTCTCGATCGCGCCGGCGACCTTCGGCCGCTATGTCTCGCTCGATTTCGGCATCGTCGGCACGTTGACCCAGGTCGACAAGGACTACCTGGCGCAGAACTTCATCGCCTTCTTCCACCGCGACTACAAGCGGGTCGCCGAGCTTCACGTCGAAAGCGGCTGGGTGCCGCCGATGACGCGCATCGACGAGCTCGAAGGCGCGATCCGCGCCGTCTGCGAGCCGCAGTTCGACCGGCCGCTCAAGGACATCTCGCTCGGCCAGGTGCTGCTGCGCCTGTTCCAGACCTCGCGCCGCTTCAACGTCGAGATCCAGCCCCAGCTCGTGCTGCTGCAGAAGACGCTGCTGAACATCGAGGGCCTCGGCCGCGACCTCGATCCCGAGCTCGACCTGTGGAGCACGGCCAAGCCTTTCCTCGAGCGCTGGATGGACGAGCAGGTCGGCTGGCGCGGCCTTGTCCTGCAGTTGGAGAAAGAAGCGCCGCGTTACGTCCACCTCCTGCCGCAACTGCCGCGCCTCATCCACGCCGCGTTGCAGCCGCCGCCGCCCAGCCAGCAGCACACGCTCGAAGCCTTGCTGGCCGAGCAGCGGCGCACCAACCGGCTGCTCTCGGGCGTGATCCTGGCGGCGATCGGTTTCGTCGTCGCTCTGGTGGTCATCCAGCTGATCACCCGCTTGCACTAGGGCAAGCCCGGCAAAGGAAGGCACGACATTTATACTGTCGGGTTGTCTTTTCCGGACCCGCAAGGGGCCAGCAATGCCGATCTATGCCTACCGGTGCTCGAACTGCGGCCACGCGCAAGACGTGTTGCAGCGCATGGCTGACCCGGTGTTGACCAATTGCCCGGCGTGCGGCCAAGCGACTTATGTCAAGCAGGTCACGGCCGCCGGCTTTCAGCTCAAGGGCTCGGGCTGGTACGTCACCGACTTTCGCGGCGACAACAAGCCGGCCAAATCTGCGGAAGCGGGTGACGCCGACAAGGCAGGCTCGAAAGACGCCGAGAAGGGCGCCGGCAACGGCAGCGAAAAGAGTGGCGACGCCCTGCCCGGCGTCGGCGAGGCGAAGGGCGAAACCAAGGCTGGCGAGACCGGCAAGAAGGTCGAGGCCGCCCCCGCACCCGCGGCCGCACCGAGCCCGGCGCCGGCGGCTGCGCCCACTGCGCCCGCGCCGTCCGGCAAATCCGCCAAGGCCGGCAGTTGACCCGCAGCCCCGCCGTGAAGAAATATCTCCTCGCCGGCCTGCTCGTCTGGCTGCCGCTGGCGGTGACCATCTGGGTCCTGCAAGCGGTACTCGGCCTGCTCAACGGCGTGTTCGTCTGGCTGCTCGCCGTCTCGCAGGCGGTGCTGCCGGAGGGCAGCCACCCGTTCATCGAGATGCTGCAGAAGATTCCCTTTCTGGGCGTCATCGTCATGGTCATCGGGCTTCTGCTCACCGGCGTCTTCGCGACCAACATCTTCGGCCAGTGGGCGCTGCGCCAGGGCCACCGGCTGCTTACCAAGATTCCCATCGTCAAGTCGATCTACAGCTCGGTGCAGCAGGTCTCGGACACGCTGTTCTCGAGCAGCGGCAACGCGTTTCGCGAAGCCGTGCTGGTGCAGTACCCACTGCAGGGTGCTTGGACGATCGCCTTCGTCACGGGCAAGCCGGGTGGGGAAGCGGCGAGCCACCTGTCGGGCGACTACCTGAGCATCTACGTTCCGACGACGCCGAACCCGACCTCGGGATTTTTCCTGATGCTGCGGCGCAGCGACGTGATCCCGCTGGCGATGAGCGTCGACGATGCGCTCAAGTACGTGATCTCGATGGGTGTCGTCGCGCCCGCCGCGTCGATCAAGGCAACGCGGCTGCCATTGCGAAATTCGATCGGCTGAGCGCCCGGCAAGCGCTCAGCCCGAACCGCCGCGCGCGGTTTCGGCGGTGCGCGGTCCAGCGCCCCTTTCCATGGCGGCAAAGCGCGACCAGAGCGGCGCGCCTCGCGAACCCTCAAGAAGAATGTCTGGAGTGATGTGATGAGAACGACGTATTGCGGCCTGGTGAGCGAGTCGCTGCTTGGCCAGACGGTCACGCTGATGGGTTGGGCGCATCGCCGCCGCGACCATGGCGGCGTGATCTTCATCGACCTGCGCGACCGCGAAGGCCTGGTCCAGATCGTCTGCGATCCCGACCGCGCGGCGACCTTCGCCGTGGCCGAAGAAGTGAGGAACGAGTTCTGCCTGAAGGTGACCGGGTCGGTGCGCGCCCGGCCGGCCGGGACCGGGAACGCCAACCTCACGAGCGGCAGGGTCGAGGTGTTGTGCCACGAACTCGAGGTGCTGAACCCGAGCGTCACGCCGCCGTTCCAGCTCGACGAGGAAAACCTCTCCGAGACGACCCGGCTCACCCATCGCGTGCTCGACCTGCGCCGGCCGCAGATGCAGCGCAACATGTTGCTGCGCTATCGCGTCGCGATGGAGGTGCGCAAGTTCCTCGACGCCAACGGCTTCATCGACATCGAGACGCCGATGTTGACCAAGAGCACGCCCGAGGGTGCGCGCGACTACCTGGTGCCGAGCCGCGTTCACGACGGCATGTTCTTCGCGTTGCCGCAAAGCCCGCAGCTTTTCAAGCAACTGCTGATGGTGGCGGGCTTCGACCGCTATTACCAGATCACCAAGTGCTTTCGCGACGAAGACCTGCGCGCCGACCGGCAGCCCGAGTTCACGCAAATCGACATCGAGACCTCGTTCCTCGACGAGGAAGAGATCCGGACGATGTTCGAAGGCATGATCCGCAGCACCGTGCAGCATGCGATCGGCGTCGAGCTGCCGCCGTTTCCGGTCATGACCTACACCGACGCGATGCGCCGCTATGGCTCCGACAAGCCCGACCTTCGCGTCAAGCTCGAGCTCACCGAGCTGACCGGCGTGATGGCCGACGTTGACTTCAAGGTCTTCTCGGCGCCGGCAAAGATGAAGGGCGGCCGGGTCGCGGCGCTGTGCATTCCGGGCGGCGGCGAGATGACCCGCGGCGAGATCGACGCGTACACCGAGTTCGTGAAGATCTACGGCGCCAAGGGTCTGGCCTGGATCAAGGTCAACGACTCCGGCAAGGGCCGCGAGGGCCTGCAGTCGCCGGTCGTGAAGAACCTGCACGACGCCGCGCTGGCCGAAGTCCTGAAGCGGACCGGGGCCCGCAACGGCGACCTGATCTTCTTCGGCGCCGACAAGTCCTCGGTCGTCAACGACGCTCTGGGCGCCTTGCGGGTGAAGGTCGGGCACAGCGACTTCGGCAAGGCGCGTGGGCTCTTGCAAGGCGAATGGGAGCCGCTTTGGGTGGTCGACTTCCCGATGTTCGAATACGACGAAGCGGCAGGCCGCTGGAACGCCGTCCACCATCCGTTCACCTCGCCAAAAGACGGCCACGAAGACTGGCTCGAGACCGAGCCGGGACGCTGCGTCGCCAAGGCGTACGACGTGGTGCTCAACGGCACCGAACTCGGCGGCGGATCGGTCCGTATCCACCGTGAAGAGGTGCAGAGCAAGGTGTTCCGCGCGCTCAAGATCGACGCCGAGGAAGCGCGGGCCAAGTTCGGCTTCCTGCTCGACGCCTTGCAGTACGGCGCTCCGCCGCACGGTGGCATCGCGATCGGCCTCGATCGCTTCGTGATGCTGCTCGTCAAGGCCGAGTCCTTGCGCGACGTGATCGCCTTCCCGAAGACGCAGCGGGCGCAGGATCTGCTCACCAATGCTCCGGGTCCGGTCGACGAGAAACAGCTGCGCGAGCTGCACATCCGGCTGAGAAGCACCCAATCCGCGTGATCGCTGGCGGCCTTTGACGGATGGCGGCCCCGCGTTCGTTCAAGATCCCCGAATCCGTCCTCGTCGTCATCCACACGGCCGAGCTCGAAGTGCTGTTGCTCGAGCGGGCCGACCGGCCGGGGTTCTGGCAGAGCGTCACCGGGTCGAAGGACCGGGTCGACGAGCCGCTCCTCGAAACCTGTCGCCGCGAGGTCGAAGAAGAAACCGGCATCGAGATCGGCTCAGCGACCGCGCACGCCGATTGCCTGCGCGACTGGGCGATGTGCAATGTGTATGACATCTATCCGCGGTGGCGGCATCGTTATGCTCCCGGCGTGAGCCAGAACACCGAGCACGTCTTCGGCCTGCGCGTGCCGCGCGGCACCGCGGTGCGCGTGGCGCCACGCGAGCATCTGCGCTTCGAGTGGCTCGACTGGCGCGCCGCCGCCGACAAGTGCTTTTCGCCGTCGAATGCCGAGGCGATCCTGCATCTGCCGCGATTTCTCGCCTGAACTTTCAATCGCCTGGATACCGCCCGCCGAGATGCGCCACCTCGCCCCGTCCACGATCTCGAGCAGCAATCTGCGCGTCGCCACCTACAACATCCACAAGGGGGTGCGCGGCCTCGGCCCAAGAAAGCGGCTCGAGATCCACAACCTCGTGCTCGGCATCGAGGCGCTCGACACCGACCTCGTCTTCTTGCAGGAAGTGCGGCGCATGAACCGCGCCGAGGCGCGCCAGTTTCCCGATACCAAGATCGGCTGGCCGAGAGTGCCGCAGGCCGATTACCTCGCGCCCGAAGGCTACGAAGTCGCCTACCGCACCAACGCCGTGACGCGCGACGGCGAGCACGGCAACGCCTTGCTCTCGCGCTGGCCGCTGGGCGACATCGGCCATCACGACGTTTCCGATCACCGCTTCGAACAGCGCGGCCTGCTGCACGTGCCGGTCGAGTGGAACGGGACCATGGTGCATTCGATCGTCGCCCACTTCGGACTCATTCACGCCAGCCGGGTGCGCCAGGCGCGGCGGCTGAGCGAGTTCATCGAGGCCAAGGTGCCGAAGGGCGAGACGGTGATCGTGGGCGGCGACTTCAACGACTGGGGCGGCCGGCTCGACGAGCTGATGAAAGCCTGCTCGCTGGTGCGCGCCTGCGTTCCCGGCGACCCGCCGGCGCGCTTCAACACCTTTCCCTCGCGAATTCCGTTGTTCTCGATGGACCGGATCTACGTGCGCGGCTTTCGCTGCGTGGCGACGACCGTGCCGCGTGGCACGGCGTGGGCGCGCATGTCGGACCACCTGCCGCTCGTCGCCGAACTCGCGCTGCTCTGAGCGGGCCCTGGCCATGGCCGAATCGAAACGCGAAGCCTCGGCCGCGCGGGCGCTCCGGCCCGGTCACCACATCGCGCTGATCAAGGGCGGCGAAGAGCTGTTCGGGGAGTTGGCAGAAGCGATCGACAAGGCGCGTGCCGAAGTTCTGATCGAAACCTATATCTTCGAGTTCGTCGGCTCGCCGCGGCGAGTGGCCGAGGCGCTGGAGCGCGCGGCCGCGCGCAAGGTGACGGTGCGCGTGGTCGTCGACGGGATCGGCACCGGCGACATCCCGGCCGAATGGCAGGAGCGCTGGACCGCGGCCGGCCTGCACTGGCGCATCTTCAATCCGGCCCGCGGCTGGCGCGTGCTGATGCCCAAGCGCTGGCGGCGCATGCACAGGAAGCTGGCCGTCGTCGATGGACGCGTCGCCTTCTGCGGCGGCATCAATCTGCTCGACGACTACCTCGACCCGACCCACGGCAAGCTCGCCGAGCCGCGCTTCGATTTCGCCGTGCGCGTGACCGGCCCGCTCGTCGCCGATGCGCACGAGACGATGACGCGCCTGTGGCTGCGCCTGCAGGTGAAGCGCGAGGCCCGGGCCTTCGACTTCAAGGAGGCCCTGGAAGCGGTACGTGATGCGGCACGCGCCGGCACCGACATGAACGATCCGGACATCGCCGCCGAAGACTTCGACGCGAGCGCGCATGCCGCGAAGCAGGCTGGGCATGGCCTGCTCGCCGGCCTTGTCCTGCGCGACAACCTGCGCTTTCGCAAGCGCATCGAGCACTTCTATCGCTACGCGATCGCACAAGCCGGGAGCGAGATCCTGATTGCCAACGCCTACTTCGTTCCGGGTGTCGCCTTGCAACGGGCGCTGCTGAAGGCGGCAAAACGAGGCGTTCGCGTCACCTTGCTGCTGCAAGGCCGCTACGAGTACTTCATGCAGCATCACACCAGCCGTGCCATGTACGGCGTGATGCTGGCCGCCGGCATCGAGATCATCGAGTACGAGCCGAGCTTCCTGCATGCCAAGGTGGCGGTGTTCGACGGGCCGCAGGGCGCGATCGCGACGGTGGGCTCGTCGAACCTCGACCCGTTCAGCCTGTTGCTCGCGCGCGAGGCGAATGTCTTCGTCCGCGACGACGCCTTTGCCGCCGAGTTGCGCCAGCATCTCCTCGAGGCCGTGCACAAGGTAGGGGTACGGATCGACTCTTCGACTTACATGAAGCGCACGTTCGCGACGCGCAGCCTGGCCTGGCTCGCCTACGCCTTGATGCGCATGGCCCTGTTCGCGACGCGGCACCGCTACTGATGGTGCCCCCACGCTCACTCCCTGCGCTGCCCACCGAGGGGGCGCGGCGGGGCTTGGGGCGGCCCGGCGCCCGGCCGATCCGATGACTTCGCGCGAACAAGACCTGGTCGTCCAGCGCCGCGAAGGCCTCTACTGCCCGCAGGGCGACTTCTTCATCGACCCATGGCGCCCGGTCCACCGCGCCGTCATCACGCACGCCCATGCCGACCATTCGCGGCGCGGCCACGCCCACTACCTGGCCGCCGCGCCGGCCGAAGGCGTGCTGCGCGCGAGACTCGGCGAGATCGATCTGCAGGTGCTGCCGTACGGCGAGCCGATCGACCATCACGGCGTGCGCCTCAGCTTTCATCCTGCCGGCCATGTACTCGGCTCGGCGCAGGTGCGGATCGAACACCAAGGTCGCGTCTGGGTCGCTTCGGGTGACTACTACCTCGCGGGCGCGCACGACGACCCACGCGAAGACAACGCGACCTGCGCCCCGTTCGAGCCGGTGCGTTGCCACTGCTTCATCACCGAATCGACCTTCGGCCTGCCGATCTACCGCTGGCAACCGCAGGCCGAGCTGTTCGCTTCGATCGATGACTGGTGGCGAAGCAACGCCGAAGCCGGCCGCGCCAGCCTGCTGATGGGCTACAGCTTCGGCAAGGCGCAGCGAATCCTCAAGGGCGTAGACCGGTCGATCGGCCCGATCCTCGTGCACGGCGCAGTCGAGCCGCTGAATCGCGCCTATCGCACCGCCGGCGTCGACATTCCCGAGACACCACTGGTCACCGAGATCACCGACAAGGCGGTGTTCAGGCGCGCCCTGATCGTCGCGCCGCCTTCGGTGCGGGGCTCGCCGTGGACGCGCCGCTTCGGCGACTACAGCGACGCGTTCGCGAGCGGCTGGATGCAACTGCGCGGCGCACGACGGCGTCGCTCGGTCGACCGCGGCTTTGTCCTCAGCGACCACGCCGACTGGCCGGGCCTGCGGCGGGCCATCGCCGCGACCGGCGCCGAGCGCGTGATCGTCACCCATGGCTACGAGGCGGTGATGGTGCGATGGCTCACCGACCAGGGGCTGGAGGCGGGCGCCTTCGAGACCGAGTACGGCGACAACGACGACGACGAGGCCTCGCCGTGAAACGCTTCTCGCAGTTGTTCGCCGAACTCGACGCGACCACCGCGACGAGCGCCAAGGTCGACGCCTTGAAGCGCTACTTCGCCGCTGCCGCGCCGCAAGACGCGGCCTGGGCGGTCTACTTTCTCGCTGACGGCAAGCCGCGCCAGGTGGTGCCGAGCGGCGTACTGTCGGCGCTGGCATGCCGCCGCGCCGGCATCGACGAGTGGTTGTTCGACGCTTGCTATCAGGCCGTCGGCGACCTCTCCGAGACGGTGGCCCACGTGCTGCCGCCAGCTTTGCACGAGAGCGACCTCGGCCTCGCTGTCTGGATCGAGGAGCGCCTGCTGACGCTGCGCGGCGTGGCGCCCGAAGAACAGGCCGAGCGCGTCGCCTCGTACTGGGACGAGCTCGACACGGCCGGCCGCTTTCTGCTCAACAAGCTGATCGGCGGCGGCTTTCGCGTCGGCGTCGGCAAGCTGCTCGTGCAGCGCGCTCTGGCCGAGGGCGCGAACGTCGACGCCAAGCTGGTCGCGCAACGCATGATGGGCTACACCGACGGCCGCGCGACGCCGAGCGCGGCGCGCTACGCGCAGCTCACCGCGAGCGCCGAGGCCGGCCCGCTCGACCTCGGCCAGCCGTATCCGTTCTTCCTTGCCCATCAACTCGACCTGCCGTCGTCCGAGTTCGCGACAAGGCTGGCCTCGCCCGAAGACTGGATCGTCGAATGGAAGTACGACGGCATCCGCGCCCAGGTCGTCAAGCGCGCTTCGCAGGTCTGGATCTGGTCGCGCGGCGAAGAGCTGGTGACGGAGCGCTTCCCCGAGATCGTCGCGGCGGCCGCGCCGCTCGCCAACGGCACGGTGCTGGACGGCGAGGTCGTGGTCTGGAAGGACGACAAGGTCGCGCCTTTCAACCTGCTGCAGCAGCGCATCGGCCGCAAGACGCTGACGAAAAAGGTGCTGACCGACGCACCGGTCGGCTTCATCGCCTACGACATTCTCGAACTCGGCGGCGTCGATTTGCGCGAGCGACCGCAAGGCGAGCGTCGCGAGCTGCTTGAGCAGGCCGTCGCCGCGCATTCGGCGATCCATCTCTCGCCGATCGAGACGCGGCCGAGCTGGGAATCGTTTGCCGAGCTGCGCGAGCAAGCGCGGGCTCGCGGCGTCGAAGGCTTCATGCTCAAGCACCGCCAGGCGCGCTACGGTACGGGCCGCGGGAAGCAGGACGACCTGGCCGGCGGCAACTGGTGGAAGTGGAAGATCGATCCGCTCAGCGTCGACAGCGTGCTGATCTATGCGCAGGCCGGCCACGGCCGCCGCGCCAGCGTCTACACCGACTACACCTTCGCGGTCTGGAACCGGGCGCCGAAGGATGCGGCCGAGGCGCAGGCCGTGGTCGAGGCGATCGCCCGCAAGGAGCCAGCGGCGCCCGACGCACTCCAGCTCGTCGCCTTTGCCAAGGCTTACTCAGGCCTCACCGACGAAGAGTTCAAGCTCGTCGACAAGATCATCCGCAGCACCACGCTCGAGAAGTTCGGCCCGGTGCGCAGCGTCAGGCCGACGATGGTCTTCGAACTCGGCTTCGAAGGCATCAACCGCAGCGCGCGGCACAAGAGCGGCATCGCCGTGCGCTTCCCGCGCATGCTGCGCATCCGCGACGACAAGCCGCTGCACGAGGCCGACACGATGCAGTCGCTGGAGGCGCTGCTGGCGCTGCGGCATGGCGAGCCGAATCCGTCATCCCGAGGATGACAGCATGAAAGCGCGCAGCTCCGGCGTGGCGCGCAGCGCGCCGACCTCGATGCCGTTCCAGTTGCGCAGCGTCACGTCGCTCAGGCCGCGCATGAACGAAGCCTCGCCGTCGTCGAGCTTGACGAACGCTTCGACCACCGCCGCCATCGCCACCTCGGCGGCGCGCGCGTTGTTGCCGTCGTCGATCTTGATCGCGACGCCGAGACCGCGCTCGGGAAAGGCGGCGCAGAACACGCCTTCGGCGCCGACCTTGCAGAAGACGCGTTCGCCCAGCCGCTCCATCACGAGGCTGTCGAAGCGGCCGGTGCCTGCGACCATGAACGGGTGCCGCGCCACGGCGCCGCGCAGCCGCTTGGCCGCGGCCGCGTGTCCAGCACCGAGGCCGACGCCGGTGCCGACCCGCGCGAACGCGAGCGCGAGATTGCGCAGCGGGATCGCATAGGTCGGGATCGAGCAGCCGTCGGTGCCGCGCGCCGTCCGGCTCAGGTCGAAACCGGTCGTGGCCCGCAGCGCCGCGGCGACGGCGCGCATCACCGGATGGTCCGGTCCGACATAGCCTTTGACGTATTGACGCAGGTTCGCGCCGCCGCCGAGCCGGCAGGCGAGGCACAGGAAACCGGCGTGCTTGCCCGAGCAGTTGTTGTTGAGGGCGTTCGGCTCGATGCCGGCCGCAGCCAGCTCGCGTTGCACGGCCTCGCGGGTCGGCCACTGCGTACCGCACTCCAGCGCGCTCACGTCGAGCCCGGCCTTCGCCAGCATCCGTTCGACGACGGCCGTGTGTCTCGGCTCGCCGTTGTGCGAAGCGCAGGCGATCGCAAGCTCTTCGTCGCCCAGCCCGAGCTGGTCGGCGGCGCCGCTCTCGATCAGCGGCAGCGCTTGCAGCACCTTCACCGCCGAACGCGGAAAGATCGGCCGGTCGATGTCGCCGAGCGAAGCGACGATCACACCAGCGGCATCGACCACCGCCACGGCGCCGCAGTGCGCCGACTCGGGTATGCCACCACGGATCGCTTCGACCAGGATTGGGTTCATCGCTGATTCTTGCCGATCCTGTAGCGACAATCCCCGCATGTCGGCCACGGCCCTGGGCCTCGTTCTCGTCGCCGCGCTGCTGCATGCGCTATGGAACGTGGTCGCCAAGCGCACCGGCGGCGATGCGCGCTTCGCGCTCATTTCGGCGCTGTTCCTGGTCGCGCTGTGGGCGCCTCTCGGCGTGTGGGCGGCCTGGGGCGTGCTGCCGCGCTGGGGGAGGGTCGAGTGGTCGGTGCTGCTCGCGAGCGCGATCGTTCACGTCGTCTACTTCACGACGCTGCTGCGCGGCTATCGGCGCTCGGACCTGACGGTCGTCTATCCGGTCGCGCGCGGCACCGGCCCGTTGCTCGCGTCGATGGGCGCGCTGCTCTGGCTCGGCGAGTCGATGAGCGTCGTCGCGGCCTGCGGCGTGGCCGGCGTGGCGCTCGGCGTCTTCTTCATTGCTGGCGGACCGGGCCTCTGGGCGAAGGCGCACGATCCGCCGCAACGGCAGCGCGTTCGCGCGGGCCTCGGGTGGGGCGCGGCGACGGGTGCGCTGATCGCCGGCTACACGCTGATCGATGGCTATGCCGTCAAGGTGCTGCTGCTCTCGCCGATCCTCGTCGACTACGTCGGCAACCTGTTTCGTGTTCCCTTCCTGTTGCCTGCGGCGCTGCGCGATCGGCGTGGTTTCGGCGAGGTGTGGCGGACGCAGTGGCGCTCCGCGCTGGTCGTGGCCGTGCTCGGGCCGCTCGGCTACGTGCTCGTGCTCTATGCGCTGCAGCTCGCGCCGCTCAGCCACGTCGCCCCGGCGCGCGAGGTCTCGATGCTGTTTGCGGCGCTGCTCGGCGGACGACTGCTCGGCGAAGGCGATCGTTCATTGCGGCTCGTCGGCGCGGTCTGCATCGCCGGCGGCGTCGGCGCGCTCGCGCTGGGCTGAACGCGATGCAGCTCGCCGGTGTCGACTTCAGCTGCAATCCTTCGCGAAGGAAGCCGATCACTGTCGCACTCGGCGGGCTCGAAGGCGAGTTGCTGCGCGTCGCCGCGATCGAGGAGTTTGCCACGCTGACCGGCTTCGACGCGTGGCTCGCCAAGCCGGGGCGATGGCTCGGGGCCTTCGACTTTCCGTTCGGACTGCCGCGGGCCTTCGTCTCGGCCAACGCGCTAGGCACGCGTTGCGCCGAAGTCATCGCCACGGTTCGTGCGCGCTGCCCGACGCGGATGGCCTGGCACGCCTTCATCGACGCCTGGGGCAACACGCAACCGAAGGGCCGCAGGCTGTTGCATCGCGCCACTGACATTGCTTCGGATGTCGCCTCGACCAGCCCCTTGCAGACGCGCTACGTGCCGGTCGGCCTGATGTACTACGAAGGTGTGGCGAGCCTCGTGCGTGCCGATGTGACGATGCCCGGGCTGCACGCGGGCGATGCGACACGGGTCGCGCTGGAAGGCTATCCGCGCCGGCTCGCGCATGCGCTTGTCGCGCGGCGCTCGTACAAGAACAGCGACTTGCCCGATCGCAGCGAGGCGCGCGAAGCGATCGTCGCGGGCCTGGAACGTCCGACCGTAGACGAAGGCATCGCGCTCGTGCTCGACGCCGCGCTCCGCCGTTCGCTCATCGCCGACGCCAGCGGTGACCGGCTCGACGCCGTGCTCTGCCTCGTGCAGGCGGCACGGGCATCGCGACGCAAGGGCTACGGCTTGCCGGCTCGCGTCGACCCGGTCGAAGGCTGGATCGTCGGCTGAGGCCACGTGCCGCAGTCGGCGCGGAAACCCGAGGCTCTGACGGACTTTGTTGGGCTGTGGCGATGCGTCTGCTAAGGTGCTTCGCTACTCTTGGAATGTCACGGAGCGCATGGAAATCACCGCGTGGTCGGCCGTCGTCGGCCTGTTGTTGATCGTCATGGCGCTCGGCGATTCGCTGCTCGCACGCCTGCCGCTCAGCACCTCGATGCTGTATCTGCTGGCCGGCGTCGCGGTGAGCCCGCTCTGGCTCGGCTGGACCGCGCTCGCGCCGACCTTCGACAGCAAGGCGCTCGAGCGGCTCGCCGAAATCGTGGTCCTGCTCTCTTTGTTCGGCTCGGGCCTGAAGATGAGCGCGGGATTCGGCGACGGGCGCTGGTTGTTGCCGGTGCGACTGGCGATCGTCTCGATGCTGGTCACGGTGGCATTGATCGCCGGCTTCGGCGTGCTTGCGCTCGGCTTGCCGATCGGCGCGGCGATCCTGCTCGGCGGCATCCTCGCGCCGACCGATCCGGTGCTCGCTTCCGACGTGCAGGTCGCCGAGCCTGGCGATCGCGACCGCCTGCGCTTCGCGCTGACCGGCGAGGCCGGACTCAACGACGGCACGGCGTTTCCGGTGGTGCTGCTCGGCCTCGGCCTGCTCGGGCTGCACGACATCGGCGCGGGCGGCTGGCGCTGGTTCGCATTCGACGTGGCCTGGGGCGTGGCCGGCGGCGTGGCCATCGGTGCGGTGCTCGGCACGGCGGTCGG
>JAYSMB010000118.1:0-4148 GCA_043725065.1 Burkholderiales bacterium | reverse complement strand
GCCCGACCCGCGGCTCGGCGCGCTGGCGGCGATCGTCAAGCCCGAGCGCATCGTTCCGGCGATCGTCGAGTTCGTCGACATCGCCGGGCTGGTGGCCGGTGCGTCCAAGGGTGAAGGCCTGGGCAACCAGTTTTTGGCTCACATCCGCGAGACCGACGCGATCGTCAACGTCGTGCGCTGCTTCGACGACGAGAACGTGATCCACGTCGCCGGCAAGGTCGACCCGGTCTCGGACATCGAGGTGATCCAGACCGAGCTCTGCCTGGCCGACCTGACGACCGTCGAGAAGACGCTTTCGCGCTCGATCAAGGTCGCCAAGTCGGGCAACGACAAGGAAGCGAAGCGCCTGGTCGACGTGCTCGAGAAATGCAATGCCGCGCTCGACCAGGCTAAACCGGTGCGCTCGATTGCGTTCAGCAAGGAAGAGCTGGCGGTACTGAAGCCGCTTTGCCTCATCACCGCCAAGCCGGCGATGTTCGTCGCCAACGTCGCCGAGAACGGCTTCGAGAACAACCGGCACCTCGATCGGTTGCGCGAAGTCGCCGCGAAGCAGCATGCGCCGGTCGTCGTCATCAGTGCCAAGACCGAAGCCGAGCTCGCCGACATGAGCGACGAGGACCGGCAGATGTTTCTCGCCGAGATGGGACAAACGGAGTCGGGCCTGGCGCGACTGATCCGCGCCGCGTTCGGCCTGCTCGGCCTTCAGACCTACTTCACCGCCGGCGTCAAGGAAGTGCGCGCCTGGACGATCCATGTCGGCGACACGGCACCGCGGGCGGCCGGCGTGATCCATACCGACTTCGAGCGCGGCTTCATCCGCGCCCAGACGATCGCGTTCGTCGACTTCATCGCCTTCAAGGGCGAGCATGGCGCCAAAGACGCGGGAAAGATGCGCTCCGAGGGCAAGGAGTACGTCGTCAAGGACGGCGACGTGTTGAACTTCCTGTTCAACGTCTAGTGGCGTGGATTCGGGGCCGAAAAGGCGACGCTCGCGGCGACGCCCAAAAATCGCGTCAGGACAACATGGGCGGCCAATACCCGCTCGAGGTTGCGACCGAAATTGAGCACGCCGAGGCGGCGGTCGCCGACGACGACCGGAACCTTGATGATGGAACGGATGCCGACGCTGGCCATCCGTTCCTGATCGTCGAACGCGGCCGCCGTTTCCAGCGGTCCCTCGCCAGATGGTGGGCTGCGACAACGCGACCGTGATCGTCGATGCGGGTGGCCCTCACTTCGTGCACCGTGCCGGCCGCCGGCAAGCCGACCTTCCAGATCGGCGCCGACGAGAGGGAGACGGGCGTCGGCATCCATGGCGAGCCGGGCCGGCGCCGCGTCGAACTCGCCTCGGCCGACGGCATCGCTGCGGAGCTCACGGGCGCGATCCTCAAGGACCTGTCGCTCAAGCCCGGTCACGAAGTGCTGTCGCTCGTCAACGGATTCGGCGGCACACCGCTGCTCGAGCTCTATCTGATGGTGAACGCGGCGCGCAAGGTGCTGAGCGGCGCCGGCATCAAGATCGTCCGCCACCTGACCGGCTCCTACGTCACTTCGCTCGAAATGGCGGGTTGCTCGATCACCGCCTGTGCCGCAGATCCGACCATGCTGGCGCTCTGGGATGCGCCGGTGCACACGGCGGCGTTGCGCTGGGGCATCTGAGAACGGTACAAGCCCGCGCGCCCGGGCGAGTTCGCGCCAAGAACTGATCTGTTCGAGAGCAGGGCCGGTTATCGTTCGCCGGCCCGGGCCGACCAGCCGACGACCGGGCGACGATCGCCCATGCCAATCTTTGCCGCACTGAAGACGCCGCTACTGGGCGCCGACGCCTGGGCCCGCTGGGGCTTGCCGTTCGCGCTGACGTGGCTCGCCTACACCACCGCGGGACTGGTTGCGCTGCTTCTTGCCATACCGGCCGGCTACGCGTCGCCGCTCTTCCCAGCGGCGGGAGTCGCGCTGGCGAGCGTGCTCGTCTACGGCAGGCACATGCTCGGCGCCGTCGCGCTGGGCTCGTTCTGCGTCAACGCGGCTCTGGTCGCGATGCGCGGCCACCACGATCTGGCCGCACTCGCGGTGCCCGCCGGCATCGGCATAGGCGCCGCCCTGCAGGCTGCCGTGGGCGCGGCACTGGTGCGACGTTTCGTGCGCCAGCCGCTCACCCTCACCTTGCCCGCGGATGTCGCCCGGTTCGTCGCCGCATGCGTGGCAAGCGGCGTCGTCTCGACGAGCGTGGCGACGGCGACGCTGCACGCCTCGGGCTTCGTTGCCGCCAGCGCACTCGTCTTCACCTGGGGAACCTGGTGGATCGGCGACCTGGCCGGCCTCCTGATCGCCACGCCGATTGCACTCACCCTGATCGGCCGCCCGGCCTCGGAATGGGCAACCCGTCGCGTTCCGGTCGGACTCACGCTCGCGCTCGTCACCGCCTTTCTCGGCCTCGGCATCGTCCAGGTCGAGCGCTGGAATGGCGAACGGGTTCGTGCTTCATTCGACCATGACGCGTCGAGTGCTTCGCTGATCCTGGTGACCCAGCTTCAGGAGCCGCTGCGAGCCCTCGAGGCGCTGCGCGGCGTGTTCAGCGTGACCCGCCAGCTCAGCCGCGTCGAAATGCGCAGCGCCACCGAGAACTGGCTTGGCGGCGGGGCGATACGGGCGATGGGCTGGAGCGAACGGCTTCGCCGCGAAGACGTGCCCGCCTTCGAGGCGCGTGCCCGCGCCGACGGTAATCCTGGCTATCGCGTCTTCGACCGGCCTGCGGGCACGGCGGGGTCGGGAGCGACCGCCGTCGACCCGCTCGTCTCCGAACCGAAAGCCGAAGGCGGCGACGTGATCGCGATCCGCCAGATCGAACCACCTCGGGAAAATTCGGCCGCCCTGGGCGTCAATGCGATGTCGGTTCCGGCGGCGCGAATCGCGATCATGACCGCGATCGAGACTGGCCGTCCGGCGGCGACCGCGGGCTTTCGCCTGACCCAGCAAGGCGAAGGCGATCGGCAGATGGGCATCGTCGTCTATCAGGCGATCTACGACGGCGAGGTGGCGACGCCATCCGAGCGGCGGGCCGGCTTTCGCGGCGTCGTCTTCGTCTCGCTGGCGATGGACGAGCAGCTCACCAGCCTCGCCGCAAAGGTGCCCGCCTACCTCGACGCGTGCATCGTCGATGCCGACCCCCTGGCGACACGGCGCAGGATTGCCGGCCGCGTCGGCTGCGACGCCACGCCGCTCCCGCTGGTCCACCAGCGGCCGTTCGCGTTCGCCGGCCGGCAGTGGGATCTGCGCGTTTCGGCCAACCCGGTGGACGTTCCCGACGCCCGCGATCGCAGTGCCTGGGCGTTCTCGGCGGCCGGCCTGCTTTCGGCGGCGATGCTCGGCGCTTCGCTGCTGATCACGACCGGACGAACCCGCCGCATCGAGAGCGCGGTGCGCGAGCGAACCGCGGCCCTGCGCGCCGAGGTCGGCGAGCGCCACGTCGCCGAGGCGGCGCTGCGGGCCAGCGAACAGCGCTTTCGCAACATCCTCGACAACGTGCCGATCGGCGTCGTCTACACCGATCTCGCCGGCCGGGTGATCCAGGCCAATCCGCGCTTTTGCGAGCTCACCGGCTACAGCGAAGGCGAGCTTGCCGGGCTCGCGCCGGCCGAGCTGATTCATCCCGAAGACGCGGCCAACGACCAGGCGCTGACGGCGCAACTTGTGCGCGGCGAGATCCCGATGTACCGGCGCCACAAGCGCAGCATCACCAAGGCGGGCGAGGTGGTCTGGGTGAGGGCGACCGTCACCCTGCTGCGCGATTCGCACAACGAGCCGTGGCGCATCGTCGGCGTCGTCGAGGACATCACCGAGCACTTGCGCCTCGAGGAAGCCGAACGCGCCCGGGAAGCGGCGGAAGCGTCGAACCGGGCCAAGAGCGACTTCCTCTCGCGCATGAGCCACGAGTTGCGTACACCGCTGAATGCGATGCTCGGTTTCGCCCAGCTGCTCGAGATCGACCAGCGCCATCCGCTGGCGCCTGCTCAGCGGCCGTGGGTCGGCCAGATCCAGCAGGCCGGCTGGCACCTTCTCGACATGATCAACGACGTGCTCGACCTGTCGCGCATCGAGTCGGGCAACCTGCGATTGCAGCTCCAGACCCTGCAGTTCCACCAAGTGCT
>JAYSMB010000117.1:0-4003 GCA_043725065.1 Burkholderiales bacterium | reverse complement strand
GCTCGATCACATCACCGGCAAGCAGGCGAAGTTCTGCATCTACAACAGCCCCCTGTCGGAAGCTGCGGTGTTGGGTTTCGACTACGGCTATTCGCTGGCCGAACCCAACATGCTGATCATCTGGGAGGCGCAGTTCGGCGATTTCGTCAACGGCGCGCAAGTAGTCATCGACCAGTTCATCGCCTCCGGCGAAGTGAAGTGGGGCCGCGCCAACGGCATCACGCTGATGCTGCCGCACGGCTACGAAGGCCAGGGGCCGGAGCATTCGTCGGCGCGACTGGAGCGCTTCATGCAACTGGCTGCCGACAACAACATGCAGATCGTGCAGCCGACCTCGGCCAGCCAGATCTTCCATGTGCTTCGCCGCCAGATGGTGCGCATGTTCCGCAAGCCTTTGATCATCATGACGCCCAAGTCGCTGTTGCGTGCGAAGGACGCGGGCTCGCCGCTCACCGACTTCACCAAGGGCGAGTTCAAGACCGTGATCGGCGAGGCGAGTGCCGAGGTCCACCCCGACAAGGTCAAGCGCGTGATCGCCTGCTCGGGCAAGGTGTACTACGACCTGGTGCGTCAGCGCGCCGAGCGCAAGAACGGTGATGTCGCGGTCCTGCGCGTCGAGCAGCTCTACCCGTTCCCGCACAAGGCGTTCGCGGCCGAGATGAAGAAGTACCCGAATGCGCTCGAGGTGGTGTGGTGCCAGGACGAGCCGCAGAACCAGGGCGCGTGGTTCTTCGTCCAGCACTACATCCACGAGAACATGGTCGAGGGCCAGAAGCTCGGCTACGCGGGGCGGGCGGCATCGGCGTCGCCCGCGGTGGGTTACGCACTCCTGCACCAGGAGCAGCAGAAGGCGCTGCTGGAGCAGGCCTACGCCAAGCTCAAGGGCTTCGTGCTGGCCAAGTAGCACCGCGGCGGTGCGCCGGTACCGCACGCCTCGCCACCTGCGAACGGCCACTCGGTCGTTCAGCGAGGGCCAGACGCGACACCACGCCCAACATCAAAACGAGAAACTGAAATGGCCATCGTAGAAGTCAAGGTTCCGCAGCTGTCCGAGTCCGTCGCCGAGGCGACGCTGCTGCAGTGGAAGAAGCGTCCGGGCGAGGCGGTCGAGATGGACGAAATCCTGGTCGAGATCGAAACCGACAAGGTCGTGCTCGAAGTGCCCGCGCCGGCCGCCGGCGTGATCGCCCAACTCGTCAAGAACGACGGCGAGACCTGTGTCGCCGAGGAAGTGATCGCGAAGATCGACACCGAGGGCATCGAGGCGGTCAGCCCGCTCGACGTGAAGCCGGTGCCTGCCGCCGAAGCGGCACCCGGCGCCACGCCGGGCGTGATCCCGCCGCGCACGCTCGACACGGCCACGGCCGCGCCGGCGATGCCCGCCGCCGCCAAGCTGATGGCCGACAACCGCATCCCGGCCGGCTCGGTGCCGGGCACGGGCAGGGACGGTCGCGTCACCAAGGGCGACGTGCTCGCGTCCCTCGAGGGGGCTGCGAAGCCGGTCGCGCTGACGCCGCCGGTGGTCGCTGCGGCGCCGAAGGCCGCGCTGCCGAAGGCCGCGCTGCCGATGGTCGCCGCGCCGCCGATGCAGTCGCTTGGCGACCGCCCGGAACAGCGAGTGCCGATGAGCCGGCTGCGTGCGCGCATCGCCGAACGTCTGGTTCAGTCGCAGTCGACCAACGCGATCCTGACCACGTTCAACGAAGTGAACATGGCGCCGCTGATGGAGATGCGCAAGCGCTTCCAGGAGCGCTTCGAGAAGGAGCACGGCGTCAAGATCGGATTCATGAGCTTCTTCGTGAAGGCCGCGGTCGCCGCGCTGAAGAAGTACCCGGTCATCAACGCCTCGGTCGACGGCAACGACATCGTCTACCACGGCTACTTCGACATCGGCATCGCGGTGGGAAGCCCGCGCGGCCTGGTCGTGCCGATCCTGCGCAACGCCGACCAGATGAGCTTCGCCGACATCGAGAAGAAGATCGCCGAGTTCGCGAAGAAGGCGGGCGAGGGCAAGCTCTCGCTCGACGACCTGACGGGCGGCACCTTCTCGATCAGCAACGGCGGCACCTTCGGCTCGATGCTGTCGACGCCGATCATCAACCCGCCTCAGTCGGCGATCCTGGGCGTGCACGCGACCAAGGACCGTGCCGTGGTCGAGAACGGCCAGGTCGTGGTGCGGCCGATGAACTACCTCGCGATGTCGTACGACCACCGCATCATCGACGGCCGCGAGGCCGTGCTGGGCCTGGTCGCGATGAAGGAAGCGCTGGAAGATCCGTCGCGCCTTCTCTTCGACATCTGACCCTCGACACCTGAGAACCGCACCGTGAGCAAAGCATTTGATGTGGTCGTCATCGGTGGCGGCCCCGGCGGCTACATCGCCGCGATCCGCGCCGCGCAGCTGGGCTTCAACACCGCCTGCATCGACGACTGGAAGAACGACAAGGGCGGCCCGGCGCCGGGCGGGACCTGCACGAACGTGGGCTGCATTCCGAGCAAGGCGCTGCTGCAGTCGAGCGAGCACTTCGAGCACGCCGGTCATGCGTTCGCCGACCACGGCATCGGTGTCAGCGGCCTGAGCATCGACGTGAAGAAGATGCTCGGCCGCAAGGACACCGTCGTGAAGCAGAACAACGACGGCATCCTGTACCTGTTCAAGAAGAACAAGGTCACGTTCTTCCATGGTCGCGGCTCGTTCGCGAAGGCCGGCGAGGGCGGCTGCGAGATCGCGGTCGCCGGCGACAAGCCGGAGTTACTGGCCGCCAGGCATGTGATCGTTGCGACCGGCTCGAACGCACGCGCGTTGCCGGGCGCCGCGTTCGACGAGGAAACGATCCTGTCGAACGACGGCGCGCTGCGCATCCCGGCGGTGCCGAAGACGCTGGGCGTGATCGGCTCGGGCGTGATCGGCCTCGAGATGGGCTCGGTCTGGCGCCGCCTCGGCGCCGACGTGACGGTGCTGGAGGCGCTGCCGACCTTCCTCGGTGCGGTCGACGAGCAGATCGCCAAGGAGGCGCACAAGGCGTTCACCAAACAGGGCCTGAAGATCCAGCTCGGCGTCAAGATCAGCGCGGTCAAGGCCGACAAGAAGGGCGTGAGCGTGGCCTACACCGACGCCGCCGGCAAGGAGCAGAAGCTCGATTGCGAGAAGCTGATCGTCTCGATCGGCCGCGTGCCGAACACGGCCGGCCTGAACGCGCAAGGCGTGGGCCTGAAGCTCGACGAGCGCGGCTTCGTCGCGGTCGATGCCGACTGCAAGACCAACCTGCCCAACGTCTGGGCGATCGGCGACGTGGTGCGCGGCCCGATGCTTGCGCACAAGGCCGAGGAAGAAGGCGTCGCGGTCGCCGAGCGCATCAAGGGCCAGCACCCGCACGTCGACTTCAACACCGTGCCCTGGGTGATCTACACCTCGCCCGAGATCGCCTGGGTCGGCCAGACCGAGCAGCAGCTGAAGGCCGCGGGCCGCGCCTACAAGGCCGGTACCTTTCCGTTCATGGCGAACGGCCGGGCGCGCGCGCTCGGCGATACGGCCGGCCTGGTGAAGATGCTGGCCGACGCGAAGACCGACGAGATTCTCGGCGTGCACATGGTCGGCCCGATGGTCTCGGAACTGATCGCCGAAGCGGTCGTCGCGATGGAGTTCAAGGCCTCCTCGGAAGACCTCGCGCGCATCTGTCACGCACACCCGTCGCTCGCCGAAGCCACGAAGGAAGCCGCGCTCGCGGTCGACAAGCGCACGCTGAATTTCTGACGTTGTGCCTGTCCGCGCCCTCTACGAACGCACGCTCGCCGAGCGCGGTTACGCCGCCGACCCCGCGCAGTTGCGCGCGATCGATTCGCTGGAACGCTGCGAGAACGAGTGGGCCGACTACAAGGCGCGGCGCAGCAACGCGCTGACCAAGCTGATCGCGCGACCGCCGATCCCGCGCGGCGTCTACATGTACGGCGGCGTCGGTCGCGGCAAGAGCTTCCTGATGGACTGCTTCTTCAACGCCGTGCC
>JAYSMB010000116.1:0-2791 GCA_043725065.1 Burkholderiales bacterium | reverse complement strand
GGTCAGCTTGGCGGCGCGACGCCGATCGACGGCGACAGCGACAGCGACTCCATGGGCACCGGCGAGCGCGCTTCCGCCGTTCCGGACGGCGCGCGCGATGGCGCCGACATCAGCCCCGACCGGATCGCCCGCTCCAAAGACGCGCTCGACGGCGCCGAATCGATCGAAGACGACGACGATTCGGTTGAAGCCTTGGCCAACGACGATCCCGAAGAGGACGACGAAGACAACGGCGATTGACGGTCATGTCATCCTGAGCGAAGCGAAGGATCTCGATCAACGCCGAGACCCTTCGCTTCGCTCAGGGTGACAGCCTGCTCAAACGTCGACCAGTCCCGCCCGCAGCGCCTTCGCCACCGCATGCGCGCGCGACTGCGCGTCGAGCTTGGCGATGATCTGGGCGACGTGAAACTTCGCGGTGTGCGCCGAGATGCCGAGCGCGCCGCCGATCTCGCGGTTGCCCAGACCGTGGCTCATCTCGACCAGCACCTGGCGCTCGCGCCGCGTCAGCGCATCGAATCCCGGCGGCACGCTGCGCCGTTCGCCGACGTGCTCGTAGCGCAGGGCGTCGGCGGCAAACGCCGGCGGCGTCGCCACCAGACCCGCCCGCACGGCCTGCGCCGCACTGGTGATCTGCTCGATCGACGCACCCTTGGGCAGCACCGAGAAGCCGTCGATCAACCACTCGCCGATGCGCTCGTCGCCCGGCTCGGCAAGCACGACGATGCGCGGCCCTTCGGCGCCGAAAGTTTCTTCCGCCGCATCGGCGCCCTCGGCCGCGCCGCCGAGATCGACGATCACGACCTCGGCGCCACCGAACGACGCGTTGCGCAGCGCGGCGAACGACTCGGCCACGAGAACGACCGTCACGCCCTCGCGCCCGCTCAGGCCGGAGGCCAGCCCGGCACGAACCAGCGAGGAACGGGAGGCGACGGCGACGCGCATCATCATGATCGCCGCGCTCATCAGCAGCTGCGCCGCTCGACCGGCCACTCGCCGACTTCGATCTGCAGCTCGCGCGCCGCGCCGCCGCGCAGGATCGAGAGCGTCGCCGCCTGGCCGACATGCGCCGCCAGCGCGTTGCGCAGGGCGCGCAGATCGGCCGCGATCTGGCCGGCGGCGCGCACGACGATGTCGCCGATCAGCATGCCGGCACGCTCGGCCGGGCCGCCTGGAGCGAGCGCCGAAATGAGCAGCCCGGTCGCGACCGCGCCGCCGCCCGCTTCGGCTGCTGCCGGCAGTGGCACCGGCTGCGCGCCGATGCCGAGCCAGGGCCGGCCGACGTGGCCGCCGGCGGCAAGCGCCTCGACCACGCGCGAGACCGTCGAGGTCGGCACGACGATGCCGTAGCTGCGCGAGAGCGCCGCGGTGGCAATGCCGATCACGGCGCCGCTGGCGTCGGCGACCGGCGCGCCCGACAGGCCGTCGTAGACGCCGCCGTCGAGCCGGATCAGCCGGTCGAGCGAACCGCCGAGCCAGGTCTGCCACGCGCCGCCGGCGCGGTTGACGATGCCCGAGCTGGCGATCGCGTCGCCCTCACCGCTGCGGCCGACCGCGATCGCGAGGTGGCCGGCGCGGACGCTGGCGGCATCGCCGAGCGCCGCCGCCGGAAATGTGGCCGTGTCCTTTTCGGCGAGCCGAAAAAGCGCGATGTCCGTGCCCGAATCGATGCCGGCGAGCGCGGCCTCGACCGGGGCGCCGTCGGCGCCGACCAGCGTCACGGCCGCTGGCGTGCGCCGGAACACGTGCGCCGCGGTGACCACAAGGCCGGCTTGCCAGACCACGCCGGTGGCCACCGTGCCGCGCCGGCCGCGCACGGCAAAGGTACTGGCGCCGAGCTTGTCGACGAGCGCGGCAAGGGCCTGCGACTGGGCGACGAGCGAATTCGCCGTCGGGTCCGAAGCTGTGGCGGCTGCGGTGCTGCTGTTCATGGGGTTCGATCTTTCCGTTGCGATGCCGGGAAGTTACGCGGCTGCCGGCGACAGCGAATCAGCCGAACGGCCGGCCCCCGCCAGCCTGGTCAACCCAACTGAGGCGGCATCGCCGTGATTGCAAGCCCGTGGCTCGAACGCTCAGACCCCGTAGTCGATCTCGTCGCGATGGCGCGGGTCGTCGTGCAAGGCCCAGTACGCGTCCTGCAAACGCCGGGTCACCGCGCCGGGAAACGAGCCGCCGAGCGTCTTTCCATCGATCTTCGCGATCGGCAGCACACCGCCACCGGTCGAGCTGATGAAGACCTCGTCGGCCGAGGCAAGATCGGCCGCCGGCACCGGCTCGACGCGCAAGGCGATGCCGAGCGCGCTGCACAGCTCGATCACGGTCTTGCGCGAGATGCCTTCGAGCACGCCTCGGTCTGGCGTGCGCACGACGCCGTCCTTGACCATGAAGACGTTGAAGCCCGGACCTTCGGCGATGTTGCCTAGCGCATCGACGACGCAGCTCGTATCGGCGCCACGGTCGTAGGCATCGAACATCGACATCACGAGATCGATCCAGTGATAGTTCTTGACCGTCGGGTCGACCGACTCGGGCGCGATCCGGATCCGGTTGCTGACGTGCAGGTCGATGCCCTGGGCCTGCTTTTCCGGCGACGCGATCCAAACGAACGGCAAGGCATAGGCGTAGAAGCGGTTGACGGCCAGGCGCGGATCGCGCGTGCCGCGCGGCGGCACGCCGCGGGTGCAGACCATGGCGACGGTAGCGGTAGGGACGAGGATTACTCCCCGCCCCCCGCACAGATCCGTACGTGCGGCACTACCGCATACGGCTCCTGCCTTGAGTCATGACGCGA
>JAYSMB010000115.1:0-1952 GCA_043725065.1 Burkholderiales bacterium | reverse complement strand
ATAGGGTGCAGCCTTCATGAAGGCGCCGCTTGGCGTCGACATAGGCCGTGTGAGCCGCCTCAGCGCTGTCGAAGGCGAGCGATGCGGCTTGGGCGTCGGCGGCGTTGGCGGCCATGCTGCTCCGCGTCCGATCGATGGCGCTGTCGGAGTTCGAGTCGTGGCTCATGGGTCGTCAGGCGTGAGCCTTCGCGGCGTCGGGCCAGTACTCGCGCCAATCCTTCGGCCGCAGCCTGCGTACGCTCATGCCGGTCAACGCCTCGAACGCCTTGCAGCGGTTCGCCGGCACACCGCGCGTGCGCCAGTTCGAGACTGTCTGGACGCTCTCTCCAAGCTCGTCGGCGATGGCCTTTGCCCCTCCCGCGGTCTTGACGGCAACGTCGAATTCAGTCTCGTAACTCATGGCGCGATACTACACGCCCCGTTTAGTTTGAGTCAACAGTACGTTTCTGGCGCAGTTCACAGTTCCGACGTGAATCAGGCGTGGACCCTCGTGGAGGCCGAGCTCACCCACCGGCGCAAAGGCCCGCAGTGGCTGGCCGACGCGCTTGGGTTCACCATCCAGCGCGTGCAAAACTGGAAGACCCGGGGCGTGCCGGCGAACGCTTTCCCCGCCGTCGCGGCGGCCTTCGGCGAGTCAGTCGAATGGATCTCTGGCGTCGCGCCGCCGAAACGCAAGACAAAGGCGCCAGATGACGCGCCTCCATCGGCGGGCGAATGGATCCACCTGCGTCAGTACCGCTGGATGAGCGACAAAGACCGCAAGGAGATCGATGCCGCAACGAGCGAGCGCGCGATGCGTGAGCTTGGCCGGCAGGCGATGTCGAAGTTGGGACTGCCGGCAGAGGCGCCGCCCGGTGCCGGGGACGGTTTGCCGGTCGCGCCGCAAGACTCGACCGCCAAGCCTGCGGCGAAGCCGGTCAAGGAGCAGGACAGCAAGCCCTTTGAACTGTCCATCAGGCCGCAGCGGCACATCACCAAGAAGGCCAAGTAAAAAATGGTTACCCCCATCAAGCTGGAACTCGTCCACGCCCATATATCGGCGAACACCGTCGAGGCCCTGTTGACACTGACCGAGGCTGCGAGCAACGGCGAGTACACCGGCTTTGTCATCGGCGTGCTGCGCCCGCGCAACCGCTTCTCCGTACACTGCGCCGGCGAGGCTTGTGACCGGCCGGCGTGGAGCCGTACCATCGTCCTGTCCATCGACGACGAGCTTCGTGAAATGGTTCGCAACCGCAGCTTCGAGGAAACACGATCATGAAGGCTCTGACACTTGTCGCGCTCGCCCTGGCCGGATGCGCCAGCAACCCGAACGTCGACCTCAGCAAGGTCGAGACGACGTGCGGCCAGAAATGCGCCGCCGACTACTCCACCTGCTCGGGCAAATTCAGCCTGACGCCGATCTACACGCAGAGCAGCTGCTCGGAAGCGCTGCGCCTGTGCGCGCAGGCCTGCCCACCGCGGTAGGAAAAAGAGTTTTCACAACCTGTTGACTGTTACTACACATAGCGTTTAGTATGCACTCCCCCGCGCCTCTTTAGGCGCGGTTGGAGTGCAGGATGTTCGACAGCAAGAAGCCCCAGGGCTACCTGTGGCGCCTCGTCACGATGTTCGACGAGGACCCGAAGGTGAGCCTGACGCTGGCGCTGATCTTCGTCGTCGCGCTCGTCACGCTGATCCTCGTGATCCCGGCCGGGCCGGCGCAATGAGCCTCGCCGACCTCGCCGCCCTCGACCGCGCCAACGAGCGCCGGTGCGACATGGAGGCGTTTCTCGCCGCCCACCCCGAATACCGCGTCTCGCGCGTCGTCATCCCGACGCGCCACCTGCTAGACGGCGCGCGCTACGTGTCGTCCGTCGATACCGACCTGCGCACGCAGCGTCTCACCCCCACCGAAAGGCCTTCTCAGCCATGACTACCGCCGTCGCCATCAAGCAGCAGAGCCCCGCCGC
>JAYSMB010000114.1:0-2529 GCA_043725065.1 Burkholderiales bacterium | reverse complement strand
CGGCCGTCGCGCCAGCGAAGGTTCGTCGATGTCGACGCCAACGCAACGCGCGAATGGTTGAAGGCCGCCAACGCCCCGGTCCTGATCCACGGCCACACTCATGCGCCGGCGAGCCATGAGCTGGCGCCAGGTTTGGTGCGACATGTGTTGAGCGATTGGGATCTCGACGGCAACGGTGCGCCGCGGGCCGAAGTCCTTCGCTGGACCGCCGAAGGCTTTGCGCGCATCGCTCCGGAGTCGGCTGACCGAACGGCTGCGGCATGAGCGGCTGGCTGCAACGCTGGCGGCGCAAGCGCACGCTCGAGCGCCGGCCGATCCCGGACCCTCTCTGGCGGCTGACGCTGGCGCGCTTTCCCTTTCTAGCCCTGCGCAGCGCGGCCGACCTCGAGGCTTTGCGCGAGATGGCGACACTCTTTCTCGCCGAGAAGGAATTTACCGGCGCACGCGGCCTCGAGGTGAGCGACGAGATGGCCGTGGCGATCGCGGCACAGGCCTGCCTGCCCGCGCTCAAGCTCGGCCTCGAGTGGCTGGACCGTTTCGTCGGCATCGTCGTCCACGAGGACGCGGTCGTCGCGCGCCGCGAAGTCGAGGACGAAGCCGGCGTCGTTCATGCCTACGACGAAGAGCTGGCCGGTGAGGCGATGAGCGGCGGCCCGGTGATGCTGGCCTGGCGCGACGTCGACGCGGCCGGCGATTCCGCGGAAGACGGATACAACGTCGTCGTCCACGAGTTCGCGCACGTCATCGACATGCGCGGCGGCGTGACCGCGGGCCTGGAGACGGTGAATCCGGAGAGCGAACGCGGCGTCTGGCTGTATGCGCTGGCCGACGAGTACGAGCGATTTGCCGACGCGGTCGAGCGCGAGGAAGAGACCTTTCTCGATCCTTATGGCGCTGAGGCGCTCGAGGAATTCTTCGCGGTCGCGGCGGAGGCCTTTTTCGTCGCGCCGGACGAGTTCAAGACCGAACAGCCGCGCGTCTACGACCTTCTGAAGGCGTTCTTTCGCCAGGACCCGGCCCTGTCAACCTGAGCGAGGCGAAGGTCTCGACGGTCGAGATGCTTCGCTGCGCTCTGGATGACATGGCGCTTACGCCGTCGCCGGCTCGGCCTTCGGCTTGTCGCTCTTCTTGAGCGGCTGGATGTCTAGCGTCGGCTTGCCATCGGCATCGACGTCGACCGTCAGGCGTCCGCCGTCAACCAATCGACCGAACAACAACTCGTCGGCAAGCGCCCGGCGAATCGTGTCCTGGATCAGGCGCTGCATCGGCCTCGCGCCCATCAGCGGGTCGAAGCCCTTCTTCGCCAGGTTCTGACGCAAGGCGTCGGTGAAGGTGACCTCGACTTTCTTCTCGGCGAGCTGGCTCTCGAGCTGGAGCAGGAACTTGTCGACCACCCGCATGATGACCTCTTCGTCGAGCGACTTGAAGCTCACCGTCGCGTCGAGGCGGTTGCGAAACTCGGGCGTGAACAGGCGCTTGATGTCGGCCATCTCGTCGCCCGCCTCTTTCGAGTTCGTGAAACCGATCGACGACTTGTTCAGAGACTCCGCGCCGGCGTTCGTCGTCATGACGATGATGACGCTGCGGAAGTCGGCCTTGCGCCCGTTGTTGTCGGTCAAGGTGCCGTGGTCCATGACCTGGAGCAGCACGTTGAAGACGTCGGGGTGCGCCTTTTCGATTTCGTCGAGCAGCAGCACGGCGTGCGGCTTCTTCGAGATCGCCTCGGTGAGCAGCCCGCCCTGGTCGAAGCCGACGTAGCCGGGCGGCGCGCCGATCAGCCGGCTGACCGCATGGCGCTCCATGTACTCGCTCATGTCGAAGCGGATCAGTTCGATGCCCAGGACGAAGGCCAACTGCTTGGCGACCTCGGTCTTGCCAACGCCGGTGGGACCGCTGAACAGGAACGAGCCGATCGGCTTGTCGGGCCGGCCGAGGCCGGAGCGCGCCATCTTGATCGCCGAGGCCAGCGCATCGATCGCCGGCTCCTGGCCGAACACGACGCTGTTCAGGTCGCGGTCGAGCGTCTTGAGCTTGGAGCGGTCGTCGTTCGACACGCTGGCGGGCGGGATGCGCGCGATCTTCGCGACGATGTCTTCGACCTCGGCCCGCGTGATGGTCTTCTTCTGCTTGCTCTTGGGCAGGATGCGCTGTGCGGCACCGGCCTCATCGATCACGTCGATCGCCTTGTCGGGAAGATGCCGGTCGTTGATGAACTTGGCCGACAACTCGGCCGCCGCCTGCAGGGCGCCGAGCGCGTACTTGACACTGTGGTGCTCCTCGAAGCGCGACTTCAAGCCCTTCAAGATCTCGACCGTCTGTTCGACCGAAGGCTCGATCACATCGATCTTCTGGAAACGCCGTGAGAGCGCCGCGTCTTTCTCGAAAATGCCGCGGTACTCGGTGAAGGTGGTCGCACCGATGCACTTCATCGCGCCCGAACTCAGCGCGGGCTTCAGCAGGTTGCTGGCGTCGAGGGTTCCGCCGGAAGCGGCGCCTGCCCCGATGAGCGTGTGAATCTCGTCGATGAAG
>JAYSMB010000113.1:0-5487 GCA_043725065.1 Burkholderiales bacterium | reverse complement strand
CCTCGATCAGCGGAATGCGCAGCGCGGCCGCCGGGCGACGCACCGCCGCGCACCCGCGCGACGCCATCGCGAGCGCGTGGGCGAAGCGACGTGATCGAGGCCATCCGCCGTTCGTTACTTGCGGCAGTCGGGCACGTCGCGCGAGCCCAGGCCCATCTTCTTGAATTCGGCTTCCGGCAGGCCGAGCGTCTGCGAGATGTTGGGCACCGACTTGACGACCTTGTTGTAGAACGAGCCGTCCGCGGCCTTCGTCACTTCCGTGATGTAGCTCGTGCCGACGCCGTTGCGATTGGCGTCGATCTTGACGTCGCCCGCCGGGCCTTTGAAGTTGGTCTTCTGCAGCGCCGCGCGATACGCTTTCTGTCCGCCCGAGAGATCGCCCTTGACTGCATCGAGGCCGTCGAGCGCGGCCTTGGTGTTGATGTAGTACAGGTAGGCGAACAGCGAGGGGCTCGGAAAACCGTCCTTGAACTGCGCCTTGTAATCGGCGACGAACTTCTTCCACTCGGGCGTGTCGATCGAGTCCGCCATCGGTCCTGCGGACATCGTGCCGAGCAGCGACTCACGGCGCTTGCCCTTGAAGTTGAGCACCGTCTGGTCGACCGTGATCGAGCCGCCGATCATCGGCTTGTCGCCGCCCGCCTGCTCGTACTGGGTGAGAAAGTTCACCGCATCGGAGCCGCCGAGAACGACCACCAGCGCATCGATGTTCTTGGGAATCTTGGCGATCACCGAGGCGTAGTCCTTGGTGCCCAGGGGCACCCAGGCCTTGTCGATCACCTTACCGCCCTTGGCGCAGTAGCTGGCCATGAAGCCCTGTACCTGCGAGTACGGAAAGCCGTAGTCCTCGGCGATCAGGAAGGTCTTCTTGTAGCCCTTGGCGAGGGCATGCTCGCCAAGGCCCACCATCCACTGCGCGCCCTCGGTGTTGAAGCGGTAGAAGTTCGGCGCCGGGTCGGCGAGCGTCGTCGCCTGCGCACCCGAGGAACCGTTGATGAAGGTGATGTCGGGCTTGGTCTTGGCGTAGTTCTTGACCGCGATGCCCTCGTCGCCAGAGAGCGGGCCGATCATGACCTGGACCTTGTCCTGCTCGACCGCCTTGCGTGTGGCGGCGACCGCCTTGTCGGGTGTGGCGTCGGACGACACCTTCACGAACTCGATCTTCTTGCCGCCGGCCATGCCGTTCTTTTCCTTCAGCGCCATGTCGGCGCCGCGATAGCCGTCCTGCCCCGGCACGGCGAACGGGCCCTCGAGCGTTGCCAGCACACCGATCTTGAGCGTTTCCTGTGCCCAGGCCGAGCCCAGCATCGCCGCGCATGCGGCCGCGCCGAGGACGGAACGCACCCAAACTCTCTTCTTCGTTACTTTCACGGTTATCTCCTTTTTCGGTGGGAAGGCTGGGTCTGGGCCAGGCGCGGGCGAAGCTTCGCCCACAACCCGAGCAGACCATCGGGGGAAAACAGGACGATGGCGAGGAACACGCCGCCGATGACGAGATTGAAGCGCTCGCGCACGAACAGGTCGATCGCGAAGTTCTGCAACAGCACGAAGACGATCGCGCCGATGAATGCGCCCACCGGATGCTTCATGCCGCCGAGCACGGCGATGATCAGGATGCCGATCATCGCGCCGAGGTTGGCGGTGCCCGGAGAGATGCGGCCGTTGTACCAGACCATCAGCACGCCGCCGACCGCCGCGAGCAGCCCCGCGACCGCATACGCCGCGACCCGGTGCGCCGTGACGTTGTAGCCGAGCGACGCCATCCGGCGCGGGTTGTCGCGGATGCCTTGCAGGGCCACGCCGAAGGGCGCGCGCACGAGATGCTTAACGAGGAAGTAGCCGGCGAGCGCAGAGGCCAGTGCGGCGAAATAGAACGGCACCGGCTCCTTGAAGTCGGTACCGAACAGCTCCGGCGCTGCGATCTTGCTGAAGCCCCCAAAGCCGTTGAAGAGCGTGTAGTTCTGCTGCGCCAGATAGAAGAATGCGACGCCGATCGCCAGCGTGATCATGATCGTGTAGATGCCCTCGGTGCGCACCGAGAGCCAGCCGACCGCGGCCGCGAACACGGTGGCTCCCAGCAGCGCGAAAGGCACGGCCAGCCACCACGACCAGCCCAGGCTGATGGCCGCCACACTACTGGTGCCGAAGATCGCGACCAGATAGCCGGCGAGCCCGGCCACGGTCATCTGCGCCAGCGAGACCATGCCGCCGTAGCCGCCCAGAAAGGTGAGCGACAGCGCGATCAGGCCCAGTGCCAGCGACTGCGCGCCGATCTGGTAGGTAAAGAAGGGCGTGGCGACGAAGGGATAGACGAATACGGCCACCAGGACGATCAGGTGGCGCGCTCGGATGCTGGCGCCTAGGCGCTCGAACCAGCGCGGTGCGGCGCCCGCATCGGTCGCCGGCGGCGCAGCCGATTCTTTCGCGCGGAGGCGCGGCGCGGCGGTGTGCGCCGCCGCCGTCGCCGCCGAGTTCATCGCCCGCCGCCACTGCGAGGCGCTCATTCGGAGACCTCCGCGGCGCGCGCTGCGGTACTCGCCTCGGGTGCGGCCCGGCGGCTCATGCCGCTCTGCCCATGATTCCGCGCGGCCGAAACGCCAGCGCCACGACCATGATCACGAAGGTGAACACGACGCTGTAAGTGGGCGCGTAGGCCAGGCCGAACTGCTCGGCCAGGCCGATCAGCAAGGCGCCGATCGAGGCGCCGACCACGCTGCCCATGCCGCCGACGATGACGACGACGAGCGAGGCGAGCAGGTAGCGTGTGTCTTCGCCCGGCGAAATCGACAGCGCGGTGCCGCCGACCACGCCGGCAAGACCGGCAAGTCCCGCGCCGATGGCGAAGGTGACCGCGAACACGAGCTGCACGTTGACGCCCGAGGCGGCGAGCATGCCGCGGTCGTCGACACCGGCGCGGATCATCATGCCGACCCGGGTGCGCGCGAGGAAGGTCCACAGGCCGATGCCGATCACGATCGCGGCGAGCAACACGGCGATCCGGTAGGTCGGAAATTTCTCGACCACCGGCAGGACAGTGGAGCCGTAGATCCAGGCCGGCGGATCGAAGGTGTAGATCTCGCCGCCGAAGTACCAGAGCATCAGGTCGGCGAGCACGATCGAGAGGCCGATCGTGACCAGCGTCTGGCGCAGGTCCTGCCCTTCCATGTGGCGAAAGATCAGTACCTGCATCAGCAGGCCAACCACGGCAGCGGACAAGAATCCGGCGGCGACCGCAAGTACCCAGGAACCTGTTTGATCTCCGACGACCCAGCCGACATAAGCGCCAAGAAGGTAGAGCGAGCCGTGCGCGAGGTTGACGTTGCGCATCAACCCGAACACCAGCGTGAAGCCGCTCGCGACCAGGAAGTAGAGCGACGCCAGCGTCAGCCCGTTGAGCAAGGTCTTGAAATAGAGCGGAGGGTTGTCGACGATCGCCCACACCGAAAAGACGGCGATTGCGGCCGCGATCAGGAGCAGCAGGGCCCGCGAGGTTCTCGTCATGACCTTGTCATCCTGAGCGCAGCGAAGGATCTCGCCTTCGCGCGCGTCGAGACCCTTCGCTGCGCTCAGGGTGACGGGCGTTGTCCCTCACGCGGCGTGCTCCCAGCGCCGTTGCGAAGCGATGTCGGGCGACTTGGCGAACACGCCGTCCTTCATCACGGCCAGGATGCGCTTCGGGTCGCGCAGGATCGACAGATTGGCGAGCGGGTCGCCGTCGACCAGCAGCAGGTCGGCGAGAAAACCGTCCTGGATGACACCGAGTTCCTTCTCCTTCATCATGATCTGGCCGCCGTAGAGCGTGGCCGAGCGGATCGCCTCCATCGGCGTGAAGCCGAGGTACTTGACGAAGAATTCGAGATCGCGCGCGTTCTGGCCGTGCGGCGTGAAGGCGAAGCCGTAGTCGCCGCCGGGCAGGATGCGCACGCCGCGCCGGTGCATGGCGCGCAAGGATTCGAGCGCCGCTTCCCACTCGTGCTGATAGCCCATCGCGGTGGCCTTGGCGCGTGTGATGCCCCAGGCCTCGGCCTCGTTGAGCATGGCGTAGATGATGGCGATGCCGGGCGCGACGAAAACACGGTCCTTTGCCGCTTCGAGCATGTCGAGCGTTTCGGTGTCCGTGTAGCTGGCGTGGTAGATCACGTCGATGCCGTGGCGCAGCGCCTGCTTCACGCTCGCCGCCGAGCGGGCGTGCGCCGTGCCGCGCTTGCCCCGCACCCGCACCTCGTCCATGGCGGCGGCGACTTCGGCGTCGCTCATCCAGGTGGTCTCGGCAGGCGAATCGGGCGTGAAGTTGTCGCCCGAAAGATTGAGCTTGATCGAGTCGACGCCGTACTTGAGGAACAGGCGTACGGCGGTCCTCATTTCGTAGTCTCCATTGACGTTGACGCCGAAGCTGAATTCGGGAAACGGCAGGTGCGGCAAGGTCTCGTCACCGATCCCGCCCACGACCGTGATCTCCTGGCTCGCGGCCAGGTAGCGCGGCCCGGGAATCTGGCCCGAGTTGATGGCATTGCGGATCACGACATCGAGCCGCGGTTTCGCGCAGGCCGCGCCCACGCACGAGGTCCAGCCGGCCTCGAGGTACATCTTCGCTACCTTGGCGCACCAGAGCACATGCTCTTCGAGCGGCAGGGTCTGGATCGCGCTGAGCGTGGCCGCGTCGTTCCAGGAAAAGTGCGTGTGCGCCTCGCACATGCCGGGCATGAGCGTGGCGCCGGCGCCATCGATCACCGTGGCGCCGGCCGGCGAAAGCGCGGCGCTCGATCGGCCCACCGTGCGGATCCGGTTGCCCTGGACCAGCACGCTGCCGGCATAGGGCATGGCGCCGCTGCCGTCGAGGATGCGCACGTTCGTAAAGAGAGTGCTGTTCATGGCTTTTCCCTCAAGCGGCCCAGCGGGTCGTGCGGGCCGAGCGTACAGGTGGCGCGCGATGGAACTCGCCGCCTTTCATGACCGACAGGATGCGCGACTTGTCCTGCAACACGGTGATGTCGGCGAGCGGGTCGCCGTCGATCAGCAGGATGTCGGCGAAGCAGCCTTCCCGGACGTAGCCGATCGACTTGCCCATCTTCATCATCGGCCCGCCCCAGGCCGTGGCCGAGAGCAACGCTTCCATCGTGCTCATGCCGACGACCTTGACGAAGTACTCGAGGTCCTTCGCGTTGGTGCCGTGCGGCGTCCAGGCGAAGCCGTAGTCGCCGCCGGGCAGGATGCGCACGCCACGCTTGCGCAAGCCCTTCATCGTCTCGACCGCCGCATCGAGCTCGCGGTGGTAACCCATCTTCTTCGTCACTTCGGGCGTCAGTCCCCATTCGCTGGCGTGGTGGCAGGTGTTGATGAGCCAGGCCAGGCCGGGCGCGATGAAGTGCTCGAGCTTGTGCTGCTCGAGCAGGTCGAGCGTCTCGGTGTCGGTGAAGCTGGCGTGGTAAATGACCTCGATGCCGTGCCTGACGCAGCGCTGGATCGAGTTGCACGAGCGCGCGTGCG
>JAYSMB010000112.1:0-1564 GCA_043725065.1 Burkholderiales bacterium | reverse complement strand
GCGTCGACGGGCACGACGCCGACGCGGTCGATGCGGCGATCGCCAGGGCGCGCAGGTCGACCGACCAGCCGACGATCATCTGCTGCACGACCGTCATCGGCAAAGGCGCGCCCAACCGTGGCGGCACCGCGAAGGCGCACGGTGAAGCGCTCGGCGCCGACGAGATCCACCTGACCCGGGCGGCGATCGGCTGGCCCTACGAGCCCTTCGTGATCCCCGAAGAGGCTTATGAAAGTTGGGACGCCACAGCGCGAGGTGCGGCCGCCGAATCGACGTGGAAAGTCACGTTCGACGCGTATGCCGCCGCGCATCCCGCACTCGCCGCCGAGTACACGCGCCGCGTCGCCGGCGGGCTGCCCGCCGACTGGAAGAAGACGGTCGGCGATGCCGCCGTCGCCGCGCACGGCAAGGCCGAAACCGTCGCGAGTCGCAAAGCCAGCCAGCTCGCGCTCGAGGTCTTCACCAGGGCGCTGCCCGAGCTGCTGGGCGGCAGCGCCGACCTGACCGGTTCGAACCTGACCCACACCAGCCAGACCGCGCCCCTGCGCTTCCATCCCGACGGCTCGCCCAAGCTCGGCGAGAGCGGCCACGCCGGCCGCCACATCAACTACGGCGTGCGCGAGTTCGGCATGGCGGCGGTGATGAACGGGATCGCCCTGCACGGCGGATTCATTCCGTACGGCGGCACGTTTTTGACCTTCAGCGACTACAGCCGCAACGCGATCCGCATGGCGGCGCTGATGAAGCGGCGCGTGGTGCATGTGTTCACGCACGATTCGATCGGACTCGGCGAAGACGGGCCGACGCATCAGTCGGTCGAGCACGCCGCGTCGTTGCGGCTGATTCCGAACCTCGATGTCTGGCGGCCCTGCGACACGCTCGAGACGCTGGTCGCGTGGGCCGCGGCGATCGAGAAGCGCGACGGGCCGAGCGCCTTGCTGCTATCGCGCCAGAAGCTGCCCTATGCGCCCAAGCCCGGCTTCGATGCCTCGCGCCCGGCTGACGTGCTTGCCGCGATTGCACGGGGCGGCTACGTGCTCGCCGAGCCGGCGGAAGTGGGACTCGCGCGCAAGCCGCGCGCCGTGCTGATCGCGACCGGCTCCGAAGTGCAGCTCGCGCTCAATGCGCAGCAGCAACTCGCCCGGCCCGAGAACGGCGCCATCGCCGTGCGCGTGGTCTCGATGCCGTCGACCTCGGTGTTCGATCGCCAGAGCCGCGCCTGGAAGGAAAGCGTGCTACCGCCGGGCGTGCCGCGCATCGCCATCGAGATGGGCGTGACCGACGGCTGGTGGAAGTACGGCTGCGCGGCGGTCGTCGGCATCGATCGCTACGGCGAATCCGCGCCGGCGCCGGTGCTGTTCAAGCACTTCGGGTTCACGGTGGAGAACGTCGTGGCGATCGTGCGGGCGGCATTGGATCGCCATTGAATTCTTCTTCGACCTTCAGGAGCGCTTCACCATGACCATCAAGATCGGTATCAACGGCTTCGGACGCATCGGACGCATGGTGTTTCGCGCCGCGATCCAGAACTTCGACGACATCGAGGTCGTCGCCATCAACGACC
>JAYSMB010000111.1:0-6126 GCA_043725065.1 Burkholderiales bacterium | reverse complement strand
AGGTTGGCTTCGCGAATCTCGTTCAGGATCTGGTCGGCGTTCATTTCTAGGCTCCAGTAGTCAGGTTTGCTTGCGGTGCAGGTCGTTGCCTTGCGATGGAATGGATTCTGATCAGACGAGATGGCGGGGGCCATCAGGCCATCTCGGTCGCTTGAGTCCAGCTTCTTCCAAGGCCGTTGTCAGGCAAGTTCTTACATCGCTCGTACGCGAGCGGCCGATTTGCCGGGTTCGGCGCCGTCTCTTCGGCGCTTTCGGTGGCGCGACCGTCACCAGAATGGGCCGACCGAAGACCCCTGGAAGCGACCGCCCATGACGCACCCCGACATACCCCTGGTCAGCATCTGCGTTCCGACCTACAACCGGAGCCGCTACCTGGCGTCACTGCTCGAAAGCCTGGTCGGCCAGCTCGCCGAATTCCCGTATCCGTACGAGCTCGTCATTGCCGACAACGCCTCGCCAGACGAGACCCGCGAAGTGGTGCAAAGCTATGCCGAGCGACTGCCGATCCGCTACCTGCGCCACGAGAGCGACATCGGCGGCTACCCGAACTGGCAGTTCGTGATGTCGAAGGCGATCGGCCGCTACCTCGTCTACCTGTCCGACGACGACAGCCTGCTCGGCGACCAGGTCGCGGCGACGATCGCCAAGATGGAGGCGGACCCGGAGATCGCCGTCGTCTACGCGCCCTGGCTGCTCTTCGACCTGGTGGCGCAGCAACAGCAGGGCCAGTTCTACAGCGTGCCGCACGACCTGCGCATCGAACGCGGCCACCACGGCGAGCTGCTCGACCACATCCTGCGCCACCACATCTTTCCCGAGATCCAGATCACCCGGCGCGACGCCTTCCAGGCGACCATGCCACGCATCAACGACCACGCCTTCCTGGCCTTCGTGCACTCGGCCGACTACTTGACGCGGGGCGCGGTGCTGATCCAGCAACAGCCGTTCTACGTCGCGATCACCCGCTACTTCGAAGAAGACACGCGCGAACAGCTCGGCAGCGACGAGGTCGAGCACGCCTGGGACCGCTACCGCGGTGGCCTCGAATACATGATCGCCCGCACCGGCATGCCGATCACCCTGGAAGAGCGCTTCGGCTACCACGTGCGCATCCAGCGGATGATCGCCGGCCGCATGGCGGTGGCGATCCGCTTGCGCCACCACAAGAAGCGCAACCCGATCGACACCTACACGATCGCGATGCGGCTGCGCGGCATGGGCTACGAACAGTTGCTGCCGGTGCCGCTGGCCACGCTGGCCTCGGAAGCGATGGTCGAATTCATGATCCGCGACCCGGAGATCAACCGCGGCGTGCGCCAGATGGTCTGCGTCGGCGGCACCGGCCGCGAGGAGCGCGACTACCTGTCCCGCAACGCCAAAGTGCCGGTCGAGTTCGTGCCCGACCTGCGGCGCTGCGAGCACCTTTCCGACGCCGTGCTCTTCATCCGCGACGACGCCATTGGCGCCCAGCTACTCGACAGCGCCGCGGCGGCGCAGCGCAACGTGCGCGTCTTGCACGAACGCGATCTCGCCGGCAAGTTCGGGCTCTGACTACGCCTCTGTTCAGCGGCGAAAGATCTCGTCGAGCACCGGTCGGCGTACGGGCTTGAATGCGAGCTCACCGCCGGTGCCGGCGAACACCAGCGTGTCGCCCGGCGTGTCACGATTGACGACGCTCGTGCCCTGCGACAACACCGTTCCGGCGCGCACCCGGCAGCGGCCGATGATGGCCGTGTTCGGGTACATCACGACGCCGGCTTCGATCACGGGTGCTGTGCCGTGGTTCTTGCCAACCGTCGAGTTCTGGTAGAGCACAAGCTGCTCGCCATACGTGGCCTTGGCCAGGACGATGCCGACCGAGTGGCCGATGAAGAAGACTTCGGGCAGCTCGATCTCGTAGAAGCAGTCGATGCCGTTGAGCGCCTTGTTGAGCAGGAACAGCTTGGTCGGTACTTCGGTTTCGCCGGTCTTCTTCCAGATCGTGTTCGACAGGTAGTAGAGGAACAGGCAGTACTGCGTCGAATGCAGGTAGTCGAAGCGCTCCGCCGGCCAGGCGCGAACGCCGGCGAGGCAATGGCGCAGGCGCGCCAGTGCGGCGTCGAGATGGGCCTCGATCAGGCGCGAGCAGTCGCGCTCGTCGGGGACAAGGTTCGCGAGCTGGCGCAGCAGGTAGTGCGGCAGCCCACCGCGGCCGATGCGGGCGATCTCCATCACCCGCCCCGATAGCGCATGTAGACCAGGCTCGCCTCGCTCCGCGCCAGCGATGGATCCTCGATCCACTCGGTGCTTTCCGGGCCGCGCCGCGCGGCCAGCGGCACACGCTGCCATTCGCGAAAGCCGACCTTCTCGTAGAAGGCGACGGCCGGATTATCGGATCGCACGCGCACCGCCAGGTTTTCGAGGCCGAGCTGGGTGCGTGCCCACGACAGCAGGGTCTGCAGCGCGAGCTTCATCAGCCCGGGCGGCGATTCGCCGCCGCTGACGATCGCGTCGGCCTCGCCGTAGCGTGCCTCCCAGTCGATGAAGCCGAGGCCGAGGTGGCCGAGGCGCGTACCGTCGAGAGCGTCGAGCATGAACAGCAGCTTGGCGTCGTTCTGGTGGATGGAATGCGTGAGCCAGTCGATGCTGCGCGCGTCGTGCGCCACGAACTCGGTGAGGAAGGACTTGACGTGGCGATTGCGCCACTCTCCGAGCAGCCGCACGTCGGTGGCGTCGGTCGCACCGGGCACCGTCGCGATCGGCCGCAGCAGGGCGCGAACCGGGTCGCCCACGGCCAGCACCAGCGTCGGCGTGCCCGCGATCGTAGCGTCTTTCAGCGCACGCAGCAGCCGCTGACCGTTCGTCGCCGTCACGCGTTGCGGCCGAAGTAGGTGTGCACCTTGTCGGCCACCTGGTGCACCGTCGACAGAGGCATCTTCGAGTGCAGCGGCAGCGACAGGATTTCCTTGCCGACCCGGTCGGTCACGCTCAGCTCGCCCGCCCTGCACTCTTTCCAGAGCGAGAACCAGTGGCCCGGCTGCCAGTGGATGCCGGTGTCGACGCCTTCGACCTTGAGAAAGTCGCGCAGAGCGTCGCGGTGCTCGCCCGGCACGCGGATGTAGTACAGGAACGGGTTGACATCCTTGAAGTCGGTGATTGGCGTGCGCACCTGCGCGATGCCGGCCAGCGCAGCGTTGTAGGCGCGCGAAGCGTCGCGGCGCGTCTGCGCGATGACGTCGAGCTTGCCGAGCTGGGCCAGGCCGATCGCCGCGTGCATGTTGAGCATGTGATAGCGAAAGCCGACCCGCTCGACGTCGAAGGTCCAGGCGCGCTGGTTCTTGTACATGACCGATGCCGGCTGCTGCATGCCGAGCAGGCGCAGCTCGTGCACCTGACGCAACTCGTCCTCGGTCTTGACCACGATCGTGCCGCCGTCGAGGCAGGTGACCGTCTTTACGGGGTCGTGGCTGAAGACGCAGATGTCGGAGAAGCTGCCGACCATCTTGCCCTGGTACTTCGAGCCGAACGAATGGGCGGCGTCGTGGATGATGCGGATGCCGTGCTGCGCCGCGAATCTGGCGATGCCGTCGTGGTCGCACATGATGCAGTCGTAGTCCATGACGATCATCGCCTTGGTGCGCGGCGTGACCAGCTCGTGCGCCTTGGCCAGGTCGATGGCCAGCGTGTCGTCGCAGCAGTCGCAGAACACGATGTCGGCGCCGACCCAGCTGATCGCCTGGAAGTCGGCCGAGCAGTTGAACGACGAGACGATCACTTCGTCGCCCGGGCCGACACCGGCTACCAGCAGCGCGATGTGCAGGCCGGCTGTTCCAGTGCTGAGCGCGGCCACGTGCCGGTCGGGCGCCTGGATGATTTCCTTGACCTTGTTCTCGAAGGCCGAGACGTAGCTGCCCATGCCCAGCCAGCCCATTTCGAGCGACTCGCGGCTGGCGTCGATCTCTTCTTTTTCGATCAACGGCTTGAACACGGGAACCATCGCTTGTCTCCGGAGTTGTTGGGAGGTTTGCCGGTCACTCTAGGCCGACACAGGCCGCCGAACACTCCGAAAAAGGGCGCGAAACCGGCCCAGCCGCCGCGATCAGTCGACGCGCAACGCCGGCACCGCGGTGACCAGCCGGCCGCCCCACTCGCGAACGTAGGCGAGTTGCTCGCCGATCTCGGTCCGCAGGTTCCACGGCAGCACCAGCACGAAGTCGGGCCGCGCCTGACGAAGTGCTTTTTCGGCGAGCACGGGAATCCGCGACCCGGGCAGGAAGCGACCCTGCTTGTGCGGCGACGCATCGACGACGAAAGGCAGCAGGTCCGGCCTGACGCCCGCGTAGTTCAGGAGTGTGTTGCCCTTGGCGGCCGCACCATAGGCGACCACTTTCCTGCCGGCCCGCTTTTGTTCGATCAGGAAAGCGAGCAGGTCGTTCTTGATGACGTCGGCGCGCGCCTGCAGGCCGCGGTAGAAGGTGCTGCCGCGCATGCCGGCGTCGTCTTCCTCGCGCAGCAGCTCGGCGACGCGGGGCACGATCGTCCGGGTGTTGGCGGCGTGCTGGGCCCAGACGCGCAGCGACCCGCCGTGCGTAGTCAAGGTCTCGACGTCCCATACCGCCAGCCCCTGCGCCGCGAAGATGCGCCGCACCGTGCGCAGCGAAAGGTACGAGAAGTGCTCGTGATAGATGGTGTCGAACTGGCCCTGCCGCACGAGCTGCAGCAGGTGCGGAAATTCCACTGTGACCGTGCCCGTGGATGCAAGCACCTCGCGAAATCCGGCGGCGAAATCGTTGATGTCGGGCACGTGCGCGAGCACGTTGTTGCCGAGTACCAGATCGACTTTCCCGCGCTCCACCGCGAAGCGTCGGCCGAAGGCCGAACCGAAGAACTCGCCTATCGTCTCGATGCCCTTGGCGCGTGCGACTTCGGCGGTGCCCCGCGTCGGTTCGACGCCGACGCAAGGAATTCCGCGCCCGGCCACGTACTGAAGCAGATAGCCGTCGTTGGACGCCACTTCCATGACCAGCGAACCGGGCCCGAGCGAAAGGCGCTCCGACACCTGATCGACATAGCGGCGCGCGTGCAGCAGCCACGACGACGAGTACGACGAGAAATAGACGTAGTCGTTCGAGAACAACTCATCGTGGCGCCGCACTTCGTCCACCTGCACCAGCTTGCATTCCGGACAGGTCATCACCTTGAGCGGGAAATGCGGTTCCGCGCGTCCGAGATCCGGTTCGCGCAGGAACGCGTTCGAAGGCGGCGCCGTGCCGAGATCGACGAACACGTCGTGGCGCTCGTCCAATGGCGTCGCGCAGTGGCGGCACCTCATGCGCGCACGCCTTCGAAATCGCTTGTCATCCATCGAAAGCCACGGTCGCGCGGCGACATGCCGGCCTCAGGTTCAGGCCAGTCGATCGCCAGGCGCGGGTCGTCGTGGCGAACGCCGTCCTCGCAGCCGGGCGTGTAGGGCTCGCTGTGCTGATACAGCAGCTCGCAGCCGTCGCTCAGCGTCTGGAAGCCGTGGGCGCAGCCCGGCGGAATCAGAATCTCGCGCTGGTTCTCTTGCGAGAGTTCGACCGCATGCCAGCGGGCGAATGTGGCCGAGCCGTCACGCAGGTCGACCGCGACATCGAAGACCCGCCCGCGCAGGCAGCGGATCAGCTTCCATTCGGCGGCCGGCGCGCGCTGGAAGTGCAGGCCGCGGATCGTGCCGCGCCGAACCGTGACCGAGTGGTTGACCTGGACGAAGCGCAGCCCGGGTGACAAATGCTCGAAGGCCTCGGCGCAGAACAGGCGGGTCAGGCTGCCGCGCTCGTCGCGGTGCGGCGCGGTCTCGATCTGCCAGAGGCCCTCGATCGGCGTCGTGTCGAACTTCATGCGGTTTGTGCCATGCGTCCGGACGCCCAGCCGAGACCCGCGAGACGCGCGTCGGCCACGTAGCGATCGATGTCTTCGCCGCTCGGCGATTCGCCGGTCTCGTGCTGGCGGCGATACCAGGCGGCGGTGCGTTCGATCGCGACAGCCGCGTCCCAGACCGGCCGCCAGCCCAGGCGATCGCGCGCCTTGTCGCAATCGAGATGCAGGAGACCGGCCTCATGCGGTTGCGGCGCGCGCTCGACGTCGCAGCGCACGGCCGACCATCCG
>JAYSMB010000110.1:0-4926 GCA_043725065.1 Burkholderiales bacterium | reverse complement strand
GACGCGAACCAGGTCGGCCATGGTCGCGCCCTTCATCGAGACCGAAAAGCGCCGCCGCAAGGTCGGCAGGTCGCTGTCGAGGCCGTGTCGCGCCGCGATCATCGCCAGGCAGGCGAGGCCGCATTCGGCGCCTTCGGTCTGTAGCAGCATCGGCAGGCGCCGACGCGTGCTGCCGAAGCTCAGCGCAGCGAGCAGTGACGCGGCGCTCACACCCGGCTCGCGATGCCGAGCACCGGCTCGAAGATCCATTCGATCAGGCGGCGGCGGTCGAGCACGACGTCGGCGTCGAGCTGCATTCCGGGCGCGAGTGCCTGCGCCTTACCGTAGGCGGCGACGTCCTGCTTGTCGAGACTGACGGTGATCCGATAAAGCGGCTCGCCCGAGGCAGCACCGGGAACAGACATTCCGGCGAGTTCGGCCGGCTGCAGCGGCGCCCTCGACACCTGCACGACACGGCCACTCTGGTGCCCGAACTTCTGATACGGGAAGGCTTGATAACGCAGCATCACGGTCTGGTCGGGCCGCACGAAGCCGATCGCACTCGAGGGCGCGAACAGCTGCGCCTGCAGGCGGGTGTCGGCGGGGATCAGGCTGGCCATGGCTCCGGCCGACGCGACGCTTTGCCCGGCCTCGACGACGACGGCGGAGATCGTGCCGTCTTGCGGCGCCCGCACCACGATTCGCTGTCGGGCCGCGTTTTCCGCGGATTGCTGGGCGACCAGGGCCATGTCGCGGTCGATCTCTCCTTGCACAGCGCGCGCGCGCATCGGCAACTCGCGACGCTCAGCCTGCAAACCAGCGATCTCGCGAAGGTGCACGGCGCGCTGGCGCTCGAGCGCGATCACCTGTGCCTTGACGCCGAACAGCTCTTCCGACTTGGTGCGGACCTGCGCCTCGGACACATAGTTGTCGGCGCGAAACGCCTTGTATTGCGCAAGCGCCTCTTCTGCGAGCTGCTGGCGTTGCCGCTGCAAGGCCTCTTCGGCCGCCATCGGTGCGAGCTCGCGCTGCATGGCGTCGATCCGCCGGTCGATGGCCGCCAGTCGCGCGGCCTCGAGTTCGGACTGCTGAGCCGCGCTGCCGCGCAGGCTCTGCTGGCGGGTCGCGAGGCTGGCCTCGACGGCTGATTGCGTATCACCGGAAGGACTCGACTGGCCGACGGCCAGCACGAACAGCACGTCGCCCTGCCGGACCCGCTTGCCTTCCGAGACGTGGCTTTCGAGGACCGTTGCGGCTTGCCGCGCCACGAGCCGGATCACGCCACGGTCCGGAACCAGGTAGCCAGTCACCCGCGCCTTGCGCGTGTATTCACCGATCCAGAGAAAGGAAAAGACCGTAACGGTAACGGCCAAAACAAAACCCGTCGCGACCCACAGGGGGACGGGACGGGTCAGTTGGACGGTTCCGAGCCACTCTCGTTGGCGGCTGTCGAGGACTTCGCGCCGGAAGAGGCTGGCCACGACCTCACCGGCAAACGGAACCAGACCGACGCGCTGTTCCGCTTCGGCTTCCGATAAACCTTAGAGCCAGCCGCCGTTCGGGCCGCAGGTGCTCCAGCCACCGTTCGGGCCGGCACCAGACACTTTGGCAAGTTCGGGAGTGGAAAGCGGAACTGGGCCGCAGGTAGTCGCAGGAAGCTTGCTCTGCGGGGACTTCGACGTATTTTGCTGCTGCATGGCTTGCTCCTGATTCTGGTGATGTGAGTGCACCGCCGGCGCACACAGCGCATTCCACCAAGCCCGTCACTTCGCCGTAACTGTCAACTCTTACAGTGTGCAATCCCTCACGATAGTGGCAGGCGTTTGTGTGCGTTGAGCGCCCATCCCGAACGCGCCCTAGCGAATGAGACCCAAGCGAAGCGCCTTAAGGACGGCTTGGTGCTTGTTGACGCAGTCGAGCTTGTGGGTCGCATTGTTGACATGCAGGGCAGCCGTGCGCTCGCTGATCCCGAGCAAGCTGCCGACCTCCCATGCAGTCTTGCCTTCCATCGTCCATCGCAACGTTTCGAGTTCACGCGGTGTGAGCGACGGAGCCCCCGGTGCGTTCAGCGGCGGCGTCAAGATGCGCAGCGCCGCATCCTGGGCGTGAACGGCGAAAAGTTGGAGATCGGCGACGAGACGCGTCATGCTGGTCGCGTCACCCGGCACCGGCCGGTCGCGATCGACGCCGAGAAAGAAGTGTCGGCCCTCTGGCATGTGCAAGGCCATGGCGATGCCGTGCCGATAGCCGAACCGCGCCTGTTCCTCCCATTTCTCGCCCAGACCCTTCTCAGCGTACGTCTTCTGATCCCAAATAATGGGCATGCTGTTGCGCTTGCAATGCTGCATGACCGGATCGCGCCGCCAGTTCTCTCGGTTGGCGAACGATTCCTTGTACGCGCGCGGCGTGTTGTCTACGGTGATGAACTCGGCTTCGCCGAGGAGATGATCGATGACAACCGTCGCTGATACGGTCTCGAACCCGAGCCGGCGAGTGAACCCGACGATCTCTTCCTGGAACTCCTCGCGCGTGCGCGCATCCAGGACCGAGGTGAAGCTACGGTCGAGCATTTTGCTCAGCGCCTCGCGAGTGGCGAAAACGGACCGCGTGAAATCTTTCCCATCACCCTGACAACTTTGACAGATGGCAAACGCCGGAAGCCTTGCGACACTTGCTTACCAACGGCCCAATGGAGATCAGCCATCGACTCGACGACAACAATGACGCCCGCCTGGATCGTGTGTGCATGGCCCCCTCTATTGTGGCAGGCCAGTCGCGCGCCACAGCTCCACCTGACGCATCTGGGCACCCGTGTGTTGAGTTTTGGCGACGACGAGTCGCCCTGCACCGGTCAGACGCTGTGGGGCGACGAGAGCGCCAAGCAGTCGGCGGGGGTGGCTTGGGACTGGGTCGAGGTGCAGGCAGGCGTCGTTGCGATGGCCGACCCGCTCGGCCTCGTTACCAATCTCAAACTGCTCGACGATCACGGCGAGGCGCTGACCCACATCGAGGTGGCGGTCCAGCTGCACCAGCTCGTTCATGCCCTGCCGTGGCAAAGCGAGGTGCGGCGCGCTCTGAACCCTGCCCACAGCTGATCGGGTTCGTCCTGCCGTTCGGACAGCCCTCGAACCATCTGTCGCAAATTTCACGAAAGCGCTTTCAATTGGCCTCCCCTGCACGCGTCAGCGCGAGGTACGCTCCGCTCTCCCCGGTCGCAAGGCCAATCGAGTTCCGAACCCGGACGATGAAAGAGTACCGACTCCTGGCCTGGCCAGAACTCACCTCCGAGTTCCAACGCACTGCACATCGCCGGGTCCTGAGCAACCTCTCGTTGCGCTACATGACCTCGGCGCAACTCGTCGAAGTGAGCGGCCTGAAGAAGGGTGAGCTGAAAACCTTCCTCGGCATGCTCGACGCGCGCGGCCTGCTCGACGAGCGCGACAACACGGCGCCCGACTCGTTTCTCGATTCGATCGGCAAGCTCGGCTGGTTCCGCCGCTCCGGCCCGGTCACGCACGACGGCCGCTGAAGCGGCTTGCGGCGCTGCCGCGGCAAGCGGTCAGTGCTTTTCCTTGGCGTGATTGATCGAGTACTTCGGGATTTCGACCGTCACGTCCTGGCGCGCCAGGATCGCCTGGCAGGACAACCGCGAGGTGGGCTCGAGTCCCCAGGCACGATCGAGCAGGTCTTCTTCGCTCTCGTCGGGTTCGCCGAGCGAAGCAAAGCCCTCGCGGACGACGACGTGGCAAGTTGTGCAGGCACAGCTCATCTCGCAGGCGTGCTCGATCGGGACGCCGTGTTCGAGAAACGCCTCGCAGATCGATTCGCCCGGTGCCGCGTCGATCTCCTTGCCTTCGGGGCAGTACTCGGGATGCGGCAGGACCTTGATGATCGGCACGGTCAGACGTCCTCGACGCGGCGGCCGGCCAGGGCGCGGCGGATGCCTCGGTTCATGCGCTCGGCGGCGAAGGATTCGGTGCCGACGCCCAATGCCCTCAGCGCATCGTCGATGGCAAAGCGGTCTTCGCCAGCGTGAACGGCGGATAGCCGCGCCATCAGGCCCTCGATGGCGACGCGCTCCTGATCGGAGAGCAGATCGCCGTCCTCAGCCAGTGCCATGGCGGTCGCCGCCAACAGGCGATCGGCGTCGACCTGGGCTTCGCGAAGGCTGCGCGCGGCCATGTCTGCTTCGGCCGCCTGAAAGCTCTCGGCCAGCATGCGCGCGACCTCCTCGTCCGAAAGACCATAGCTCGGCTTGACCGCCACTTTCGCTTCGATGCCCGCCGTCTCTTCGCGCGCCGTCACGCCGAGCAGCCCGTCGGCATCGACCGTGAAGGTGACGCGAATCCGCGCCGCGCCGGCCACCATCGGCGGAATGCCGCGCAACTCGAAGCGGGCCAGCGACCGGCAATCGGCGACCAGCTCGCGCTCGCCCTGCACGACGTGAATCGACATCGCCGTCTGCCCGTTCTGGAAGGTGGTGAACTCCTGTGCCCGTGCCGTGGGGATGGGGCTGTTGCGCGGAATGATGCGTTCGACCAGGCCACCCATGGTCTCGAGGCCGAGCGAGAGCGGAATCACGTCGAGCAGGAGCACGTCGGCGGCAAAGGCATTGCCGGCCAGCGCTTCGGCCTGTATCGCGGCGCCGAGCGCGACGACCTGATCGGGGTCGAGATCGACGAGTGGCGGCCGGCCGAACAGATCGCCGACAGCCCGCCGCACCAGGGGCATTCGCGTCGAGCCGCCGACCATGACAACGCCGTCGACCGCAGACGCCTTCACCTTCGCATCGCGCAGCACCCGGCGCGCCGCGGCGAGGGTGCGTTCGACGAAAGGTCGGGCCACGTTTTCGATGTCGGCGCGTTCGACTGGCTGCGAGAGCGGGACGCCGCTCAACACGCAGGCAAACGTCACCGAGGCCCCGGTGGACAGCGCCTCTTTCGCGGC
>JAYSMB010000109.1:0-9048 GCA_043725065.1 Burkholderiales bacterium | reverse complement strand
GCCTAAATATAAGCGAACAGTCACACTTATTCAAGTACTTTTAGTGACTACATATAGAACTCAAATTAAGCCGCGGAACAACCAAAATACTGAGGCGTAACAAGCACTTGGCGTAGTCGCGGTGCCTACAGGATGGGAGGAACTTCAGTCTAGGCGCGAGCGAGCGACGCGCACGGCGGCGACCAGAGCCTGTGCTTCTTCTCGGGTGAACATCAGCGGTGGCAGGTCGAAACCGGAACGCATGCGATAGCCGACGCCCGCCTCGCCTTCGATGGGCACGCCTTGCGCCATGAGATCGGCGACGTCGCGGTAGACCGTGCGTTCCGAGACCTCGAGGCGCGTGGCGAGAAAGCGCGCAGTGCTGAGACGCCGGCCGCGGATCAGCTGGATGAGCTGAAACAGACGGTCGGCGCGGCGCATGCGATTCAGACCGGCGCGTGCAGGCCGACCCGATTGCCTTCGGTATCGGCGACGTGGGCAAAGCAGCCCATGTCGCCGGGCAGTTGCACCTTGGGCGTGGCGATGCGGCCACCGGCCGCCTCGACGCGGGTCAGCACCGCGTCGAGCGAGGCGCCGACGTTGAGATACACGAGTGTTCCGGAATCGGACGGCTTCGGCGCGTTCGAGCCAGCCATCAGGCAGCCGCCGACGCCGGTTTCGGCGTGGCTGAAGAGGGCGAGCGTTTGCCCGCCGATGGATTCGCGACGCATCGACGTCGCGAGCAGCTTTTCGTAGAACGCCTGGGCGCGGTCCATGTTCTGGACCGGAATTTCAAACCAGTCGATCGCGTTGGGGAGGGTTGCGGATTCCATGGGCATCTCGAAGAAAAGTTGATGAGCCCTGATGCTGCGCGACAGCTCCTGACAGCGTTCTGTCAGGAGGGTTTGGGACGACGAGATCCTTCGCTTCGCTCAGGATGACAGGTCAGGCCGTGGCCTGCGCGACGGCATGCTCCCAGCGATGCATCAACTCCGAGGCGCGCTCGCGCGACAGCGTCGGATGAAAGGTACGCTCGATCCGCCAATGCGTGGCCAGTTCGTCGGTGCCGGCATATACGCCGCAGCTCAGGCCGGCGAGGTAGGCAGCGCCGAGGGCGGTCGTCTCGATCACCTTCGGGCGCAGCACCGGAATGCCGAGCAGGTCGGCCTGGAACTGCATCAGCAGGTCGTTGGCGGAGGCACCGCCGTCGACGCGCAGCTCGGCCACCGCAACGCCGCCGGCGGCGACGGCGTCCTTGCTCATGGCATCGAGCAGGGCCGCGCTCTGGAAGGCGATCGACTCGAGCGCGGCGCGGGCGATATGGGCCATCGTCGAGCCGCGTGTCAGGCCGACGATGGTGCCGCGCGCGTCGGGCTGCCAGTACGGCGCGCCGAGGCCGGTGAAGGCCGGCACGAACATCACGCCGCCGTTGTCGGGAACGCTCTCGGCGAGCTTGCCGACCTCGCCGCTGGCGGTGATCGCGCGCAACCCGTCGCGCAGCCACTGCACGACGGCGCCACCGATGAAGACGCTGCCTTCGGTCGCGTACTGCGCCGGTCCCCTGCCTTGCGCGGCGCGCGTCGTGATCAGGCCGTGGCCCGAGGTCTCGGCGACGGTGCCGGTGTTCATGAGCATGAAACAGCCGGTGCCGTACGTGTTCTTGACCTGGCCGGAGCCGAAGCAGGCCTGGCCGAACAGCGCGCTCTGCTGGTCGCCGGCGACGCCGCCGATCGCGATCGAGGCGCCGAGCAGATCGGCCTGCGTGTGGCCGTAGACGTGGCTCGACGAATGGACTTCGGGGAGCAGCTCGCGCGGGACCCGCAGTGTTGCGAGCAACTCGTCGCTCCACGCGCCTTCGTGGATGTCGAAGAGCAGCGTGCGCGAGGCGTTGCTCGCGTCGGTGGCGTGGACGGCGCCTCCCGTCAGCTTCCACATCAGCCAGGTGTCGACGGTGCCGAAGGCGAGCTCGCCGCGTCCGGCCGCGGCGCGCGCGCCGGGCACGTTGTCGAGCAGCCAGGCGAGCTTGGTACCCGAGAAATACGCGTCGAGGACGAGACCTGTTTTGCCTCGAAACAAGGGCTCGAGACCACGCTGCTTCAGCGCCTCGCACGCCGGTGCGGTGCGCCGGTCTTGCCAGACGATGGCGTTGGCCAGCGGCTCACCAGTGGCGCGGTGCCAAAGCAGCGTGGTCTCGCGCTGGTTGGTGATGCCGATCGCCGCGATCTCGCTGGCCGCGAGGCCGGACTTCGCCAGCGCTTCGCGCGCGGTGGCGAGCTGCGTATCCCAGATCTCGCGCGGGTCGTGCTCGACCCAGCCGGGTTTCGGAAAGATCTGCCGGAACTCGCGCTGCGCCATCGCGACGATGACGCCGTGCGAATCGAAGACGACGGCGCGCGAGCTCGACGTGCCCTGGTCGAGGGCGAGCAGATGGGTCTTGCGGTTCGGCATGAATCTGTCTCCGGATGGCGCCGTCATCCTGAACGAAGTGAAGGATCTCGACGGCAGAGATCCTTCGCTACGCTCAGGATGACAACGGGCGATGCAAGAATAGTCGCGATGGCGACGCCCGAAGAAGACAGCGCGAACAGCGACTACGACGCCATCGTCGTCGGCGGCGGCGTCAACGGCGCCGGCATCGCCCGCGATCTCGCCGGCCGCGGCGCGCGGGTCCTGCTGTGCGAGAAAGACGACCTCGCTTCGCACACCTCGTCATCGTCGACCAAGCTGATCCACGGTGGCCTGCGTTACCTCGAATACCGAGAGTTCTCGCTGGTCCGAAAGGCGCTCGCCGAGCGCGAGGTTCTGCTCAAGAGCGCGCCGCACATCATTTGGCCGCTGCGCTTCGTGATGCCGCACGATCCTTCGATGCGGCCGGTCTGGATGATCCGCGCGGGTCTCTTTCTCTACGACCATCTCGCGCATCGCGAAGTGCTACCACCTTCGCGCACCGTCGACCTGCGCCAGCACGTCGCCGGTGCCCCGCTCGACCCCCGATTCACGAAGGGCTTCGTCTATTCCGATGGCTGGGTCGACGACGCACGCCTGGTCGCGCTCTGCGCGCTCGATGCGGCCGAGCGCGGCGCGACCGTGCTGACGCGCACCGCCTGCGTCGATGCCGAGCGTGGCGCGGACCGCTGGCGCGTCACGCTGCGATCGGCCGACGGCACGACGCGACAGGCGACGTCGCGCGCCCTCGTCAACGCGGCCGGGCCCTGGGCGGCGCAGTTCCTCATGGAGTACGCACACAGCGTCGACCGGGTCCATCTGCGCCTGGTCAAAGGCAGCCACATCGTCGTCCCGAAGCTGTTCGATCACGGTCACGCCTACCTCTTCCAGAACCCCGACCAGCGCATCATCTTCGCCATCCCCTACGAAGACGAGTTCACGCTGATCGGCACCACCGACGTCGAACACCATGGGGCGATCGGCGATGCGCACGCCTCGACCGGCGAGATCGCCTATCTGTGCGGGCAAGCCAGCCGCTACTTCGCCAAGCCGGTGACGCCCGACCAGGTGGTGTGGACCTACAGCGGCGTGCGCCCGCTGCTCGACGACGAATCGGGCAACCCGGCGGCGGTGACGCGCGACTACCGGCTCGAGTTCGACACCGGCCGGGGCATCGCGCCGCAAGCGCCGTTGCTTTCGGTCTGGGGCGGCAAGATCACGACTTTTCGCAAGCTCGCTGAAGAAGCGGCGGATCGGCTGGCGCCGGTACTGGCGGCGGCCGAGCGCAGTGACGATCCTGCACGGCCGGGCTTCGGCGGAGCGTGGACCGCCGGCGCGCCACTTCCCGGCGGCGACCTGCGCGCATGGCTCGGCGCCGCCGCGCCGCGGGAGAATGAAGTCGAGGCGAGCTTCGAGCGATTCGTCGCCGCGCTCGCGCTGCGTCATCCGGCCTTGCCGGCGAAACTCGTCCGCCGTTTGGCGCGCGCCTATGGAACGCGCGCCGAGAAGCTGCTCGAAAGCGATCTCGGTGCCGAGGTCGTGCCGCAGGTTTTCGAAGCCGAGTTGAAGTACCTGAGCCGCATCGAATGGGCCCGCACCGGTGAAGACGTGCTGTGGCGGCGCAGCAAGCTGGGCCTGCATCTGAGTGCTGCCGAAAGAGACGCCGTCACTGCGTGGATGAGTCGTTTCGCGTCCCTGTCACCCTGAGCATAGCGAAGGGTCTTGTGGCCGCGGAGATCCTTCGCTTCGCTCAGGATGACATCGCGTGAGACAGCGTCCTAGCGAATCACCGGCGCGTCGGGCAGCTCGTTCGGATACTCGCCGGCCGCCGCACCGGCGACGCGCGCAAAGTGCCGCACCAGCAGCGTATCGACCGCATCGATCGCGCGGTCGAGCCCGGCGGCGAAGTCGCCACCGCGAAAGGCGCCTCGCATCTGCGCCGTGATCGCAGTCCACGCAGCGACATCGACCCGAGCGGCGATGCCACGATCAGCGACGATCTCGATCGCCCGCTCGGCGAGCAGCAGGTAGATCAGCACGCCGTTGTTGCGCTCGGTGTCCCAGACGCGCAGCTTGCCGAACATCGCCACCGCGCGGTCGCGCGCGCTCGCATGGCGCAGCAGGTAGCTGAGCGGCAGGCCCGCCTCGACGCAGACGCGGATCTGGCCGGTGTGCCGTGCCTCGCTGGCCGCGACACGCGCTTCGACGCGAGTGAGCGCATCGGCGCCGAGCGCGCGCCTGGCGTCGCCTTCATCGAACAAGCGATGCTTGAGCAGGCGCGGCAGCCAGTGCGCCACTACCATCGCCCCGAGGCGCCGCCGCCGTCGAAGTTGCCGCCGCCGCCTGAGCTGAAGCCACCGCCGCCACCGAAGCCACCACCGCCGCCACCGCCGCCCCAGATGATCGGCAGACCGCCCATGCCGCCGCCGCGCCCGGTGCCCACCCCCATCACGCCGACCAGGAACAGCGCGACCACGCCGGCGCCGCCCGCAAGCAGCGCGCTCGCCGTCAGCCACCAGCCGATCGCGCCGACGCCGACTCCGGTGACGAGCGCGCCGAGCTTGCGGCCCATGACGCGGCTGAGGATGCCACCGAGGATGGGCACGCCGACAAACAGAAAGATAGCGATCGACTGGAAGTCGAAGCCGCCCGACGAACGCGAGCGGTTCTGGTTGCCCTGTCGCGCCGGCTCGGGCAGTCCTTCGCTGGCGATGCGTTCACCGAGGCGATCGACGGCGGTGTTGAGGCCACCCGCATAGTCGCCGGCCTTGAAGGCCGGGACGATCTGCTGGCTGATGATCCGGCCCGCCGCGATGTCGGGCACCGCGCCCTGCAAGGCCTTGGCGACCTGGATCCGCACGGCACCATCGTTCTTGGCGACGACGACGATCAGCCCGTCGCCGACATCGCGACGCCCGACCTTCCATTGCTCGCCGACCCGCTGCGCGAACGACGCGATGTCTTCGGGCGCCGTCGTCGGCACGATCAGGATCACGATCTGCGCGCCGTGCGCGGTCTCGATCGCCGCGAGCTTGTTCGACAGCGCCTCGCTCTGCCGCGGCGTCAGCGTCGCGGTCTGGTCGACGACGCGGCCGTTGAGCGGCGGCACCGGCAACACGCCCTGCGCGAAGCCCACGACTGCCGCCAGCAGGAGCACGGCGGCAGCAGCGAAAGAGCGCATCGCGAAGCGCGGTCGCGAGACAGAAGCGATCAGCGGGGCGCCGACGCCGGCTTGTTGAAGTCGACCGTCGGCGGCACCGAGATCTGCGCTTCGTTCTGGACCGTGAAGTTGGCCTTGGTCTTGTAGCCGAAAATCATCGCCGTGAGGTTGGTCGGGAAGCTGCGTGCCTTGATGTTGTATTCCGCGACCATCTGCACGTACTTGTTGCGCGCCACGGTGATGCGGTTCTCGGTACCCTCGAGCGTGACCCGCAGATCCTGGAACGCCTGGTTGGCGCGCAGGTTCGGGTACTGCTCGCTGACCACGAGCAGGCGCGAAAGCGCGCTGCTCAATTCGCCCTGTGCCTTCTGGAATTTGTTGAAGGCCTCAGGGTCGTTGATCAGCTCCGGCGTCGCCTGGATCGAGGTGGCCTTGGATCGCGCCTCGATGACGCGGGTCAAGGTCTCCTGCTCGAAGTTGGCTTCGCCCTTGACGGTGGCGACGATGTTGGGGATCAGGTCGGCGCGGCGCTGGTACTGGTTCAGCACCTCGGACCAGGCCGCCTTCACGCCTTCGTCAAGACGCTGGAAGTCGTTGTAGCCGCAGCCCGACAGCGCAAGCGCCGAGAGGCAGGCAGCCGTGGCGAGGCCGATCCGGCGAACGAAGACGAGAGGAAAGAGCTTGCGCATCGCGCGTCCTTGGTTCGTATCAACCGAGCGATCGTAGCGTGCTGCGATTGGGCCTCGTCGCCGTCGGGCCTTCCCTGTCATCCTGAAGCAGGCTGGGCGGCGGAAGGTTTCAGAAATGATCCACCTTGGAAGGCGTAAACTCGATTTTTGATTGGTAGACAGCAGCCTGCCGCTGCTCGGCGACGGTCACGTTACGAGGCGATGCAGTGGACACGACGCTCGGTTCTACCGTCCGGCTGGCAGCCCGGCCCCAATGGAAATAGGCCTGGACGAACTCGTGATCGTCTCGCTCAGGCGCGCGACCAGCGTCAGGCACAGGACCCTGGAGTCCGTTCTTCAGCTCGCTCATCCGTTGAGCCGTCGACGCTACCTCGATGCTTTGCATGGGTTCCAAATGTTCCTGTCCACATGGGAACCCCGAATAGAAGTCGCTTTGCCTGCGAGCCTTCGCAAATGGTTCGCTTCTCGCTCGAGATATGACCTGCTGCGACAGGATCTGGCGCAATTCGACGAGCAGCCCCTCGTCCAGCAACACGTCAGGGATGTTTGCGCACAGGCCGAGCGCGAGATCGACCTGGTGAGCGTCCCCGCCATATTCGGATCGATGTATGTGCTGGAAGGATCGGCTCTGGGCGGCCAGGTGATCGCCAAGGTCGCTCGCGACGCCCTCGGCTTCGGCCCGGCAAATGGCGCCGCCTACTTCAACGGCGTGGATTCGCACACGATGGCCCGATGGAATGACTTTTGCGCCCTTCTCGACGAGCAGGTGGGCCCCGGAGGTCCGGCACGCCAGGAAGCCTGCGCCGCCGCACAACAGACGTTCGACGCGCTGATCAGCACGTTCAAGACCCTTGTCGTCGACCCCTGTGCCACTTGATCTGATTGGTTGCGCGGCCGAACCGATTCGCGTTCCGGGTGCGATTCAGCCGCACGGCTGGCTGGTCGTCTTCGACACTCCGAGCGAACGGGTCGTCGCCTACAGCGACAACTGCCAAACGCTCACGGGCCTGGCGCCTGGCGAAGTACAGACCGCAACCCTGCAGGCGTGGATCGACACCCTCCGAGACAGAATGTCGCCGCCCCTTTCGGAAGGCGCTCCGGTTTCCCTTGGGACGACACTGATCGAGGGTCGCACGCTTGACGCGACAGCTCATACCTGCGGAGCACTGGTTCTCTTCGAGTTTGAAACGGCTTCGCCGCAAAGCGGCACCCAGGCGCCCATCTATTCGCTCGGCCGCCACTTCGTTCCGGCGATCCAAAAGGCGACCTCGGTCACTGAACTCGCATCGCTCGCGGCCGCGGAGATGAAGCGGCTCACGGGGTTCGGACGCTGCGTCGTGTACTCATTCGACAGCGAAGGGCATGGCAACGTCATTGCTGAACGATCGGACGAGGGCTATGACTCCTACTTGGGACATAGATTTCCGGCCACGGACATTCCGTCGCAAGCTCGCGAGCTCTACCTGCTGAACCACATTCGACTGATACCCGACGCGAACTACCAACCGACAGCGTTGTACTTCGCCGACGCCTCCTGGAGTCCGCGCACGCTCGACCTCTCCTTTTCGCAGCTGCGCAGCGTCTCACCGGTGCACCTCGAGTACATGCGCAACATGGCGACGCTGGCGTCGATGTCGGTCTCGATCGTCGTTCGGGGCCGACTGTGGGGCCTGATCTCATGCCATGACCACCATCCGCGAGGCCTCGACATCCAGACCCGGTTTGCCTGCGAGCATCTTGGCGGCCTGCTCTCGCTACAAATCGAAGCCAAGGAGGGCAACGCCGAAGTCGAGATGCGGCACGAGCTCCGGAACTTGACGATGCAGATCGTCGCCCGCCTGGGAGACAGCGAGGCAACGCTGCGCAGCCTCGTCGACGAAAGCCGATCACTTCTCAACCTCACGGGGGCTTGCGGAGCTGCCGTCGTCTTCAATCAGCAGTGCTGGACGTGCGGAACGACTCCACCCGAAGACCATGTGATCGCCCTGGCTGGCTGGATCGGCAGTCGCGACGACGAGCTCTACAGCACCGACAGCCTGGCTTTGGCGGGAGCGCCGTTCTCGGATAGCTTCGCGAATGCCGCGGGGCTGCTGGCGGTGTCCCTGTCCAAGGTACATCGGCACCTGGTCATATGGTTTCGGCCAGAGGTCGCGCGTTCTGTTCGCTGGGCCGGCGAGGAGAGCAAGCGGGTCGACGAGCTGGGGCGTCTGCATCCACGGCGCAGTTTCAGGAGTTGGGAGGAGATCGTTCGCGGTAAATGCGCGCCTTGGGAGGCCAGCGAGATCGCGGCTGTCTTGGAGCTGCGCCAGTCGCTGCTTGGCATCGTGCTGAATCGTACGCAGGAACGCGCCGAAGCGGCAACAAGGCTTGGGCTTGTGACGATCGCCAAGGACCTCGCCGAACAAGCCAGTTCCGCCAAGAGCCACTTCCTGGCGATCCTGTCTCACGAGCTGCGAACACCGCTCGCATCGATCTCCAACGCCGCAGAACTGCTCGGGCGCAATGCCGGTATTCCTGAAAAGTTCGCGAGCCTCGTGCCGATGATCAAGCGCAACGTCGAAATCGAAGCACGCCTCATCGACGACATCCTGGATCTGAGCGCTGTCTCCGCCGGCAAATTGAATCTGGCGACGGTGGTCGTGGACATCAACACGCTCGTTGGCCAAGTCGTCGAGATCACTACTGTCCGGTTAAATGACCCGTGCCGAGTCTGAGATCAAGCATTGGTGCGGGCTGTAGGCCGATTTTGTTTGGTGCCGACTTGAACTTCGTTTT
>JAYSMB010000108.1:0-6814 GCA_043725065.1 Burkholderiales bacterium | reverse complement strand
CGTGAAGAAGGCGGTGCGCAAATGAGACCCACACGCTCACTTCGTTCGCTGCCCCCGGCGGGGGCGCGGCCGACTTTAGGGCGGCCCGGCGGTCGGCCATGATCATGCGGCGCTCTACCGACCAACTCTTGATGCCGGTCAATCCGCTGTTCGTCTGGGCGACGCTCACGGTCGCGTTCCTGTTCAACATCGTTCCGCTCGGCCGGGTCGCGGCGTTGCCCGATTTTCTCGCCCTCGTGCTTGTGTTCTGGAACGTGCACCAGTCGCGCCGGGTCGGCGTCGGCGTCGCCTTCGCGTTCGGTCTGTTGATGGACGTGCACAGCGGCGCGGTGCTGGGCCAGCATGCGCTCGCCTACACCTTGCTCAGCTTCTTCGCGGTCACGATCCATCGGCGCCTGCTCTGGTTCACCGTGCCCTCGCAGGCGGTCCAGATCCTGCCGCTCTTTCTCGCCGCGCAGGCCGTCTCGCTGATCGTCCGCATGGTCGCGGGCGGCATGTTTCCCGGCTGGGAGCTGATCCTTGCGCCGGTATTCCAGTCCGTGCTTTGGCCGGTCGCGACCTGGCTTCTGCTCGCGCCGCAGCGGCGCGCGCCGGACCGCGACGAAAATCGGCCGCTTTGATGGCGCCCCCACTCTCTCTTCGTTCGCTGCTCCCCGAGGGGGCGCGAGGGGGCGCGGTCGGCCTTGGGGCGGCCCGGCGGCCGACCGGTCCCGCCATGCCGCACCTGACCGAACTGCGCGACACCGAGCACGAGCTGTCGCGGTTTCGCTTGCGCGTGGCGACGGCGGCGATGTTCGTGCTGTTCGCGTTCGGCCTGCTCGTCGCGCGCCTGGCCTGGCTGCAGATCGGCAAGCACGAAGAACTCTCGACGCAAGCCGAGAACAACCGCATCGCCGTCGTGCCGATCACACCCAATCGCGGCTTGATCCTCGACCGCAACGGCATCGTGCTGGCCAACAACTACTCGGCCTACACGCTCGAGATCGCACCGGCCAAGGTGGCCGACCTCGACGCGACGATCGACCGTCTCGCCGAGGTCATCACGATCGAGCCACGCGACCGCAAGCGCTTCAAGCGCCAGCTCGAGGAAAGCAAGAGCCTGGAGTCGCTGCCGATCCGCACCCGGTTGACCGATGAAGAAGTCGCGCGCTTCACGGCGCAACGCTTCCGCTTCGAGGGCGTCGAGATCAAGGCACGCTTGTTCCGCAGCTATCCGCTGGGCGAAGTCGGCAGCCACCTGATCGGCTACATCGGCCGCATCAATCCGGCGGAAAAGAAGTCGATGGAGGACGACTGGTCCGACGACGACCTGGCCAACTATCGCGGCACCGAGTACATCGGCAAACTCGGCGTCGAGCAAAGCTACGAAAGCGAGCTGCACGGCGCCACCGGCTTCGAGGAGGTCGAGATGAGCGCCGGCGGTCACGCCGTGCGGCGCCTGCGTTCCAGCCCGGCCACGCCGGGCAACGCGCTGGTCATGTCGATCGACATCCGTTTGCAGGCCATGGCCGAGGAGCTGTTCGGCGACCGGCGCGGCGCGCTCGTCGCCATCGACCCGCGCAACGGCGAGATCCTGGCCTTCGTCAGCAAGCCCAATTTCAATCCCAACCTGTTCGTGGAAGGCATCGACGTCGAGAACTGGCGCGCGCTCAACGAGTCGCCGGACAAGCCGCTGCTCAACCGCGCCCTGCGCGGCACCTATCCGCCGGGCTCGACCTACAAGCCGTTCATGGCGATGGCCGCGCTCACGCTCGGCAAGCGCACGCCGCAGCAGACGATCTACGACCCCGGCTACTTCAACTTCGGCGACCACCGCTTTCGCGACGACAAGGAAGGCGGGCACGGCACAGTCGACATGTACAAGTCGATCGTGCAGTCGTGCGATACCTACTACTACATGCTGGCCAACGATCTTGGCGTCGACGCGATCCACGACTTCATGGCGCCGCTCGGGCTCGGCCAGATGACCGGCATCGACCTGCGGGGCGAGCTGCGCGGCACGCTGCCTTCGACCGAGTGGAAGCGCAACGCCTACAAGAAGAAGGAAGCGCAGAAGTGGTACGCCGGCGAGACGATCTCGCTCGGCATCGGCCAGGGTTACAACTCGTTCACGATGCTGCAGCTGGCGCAGGCGACCGCGACGATGGCGGCGGCCGGCCAGCGCCACACGCCGCACCTGGTTCGCGCCGTCGAGCACTACGAGAGCCGCGCGCCACAGCCGCTCGCCTTCGCCGACCCGACGGCCCTGCCGTGGAAGTCCGAGTACGTCGCCGTGATCCACAACGCGCTCTACGGCGTGACGCAGGAAGGCACGTCGCGCGGGTCGTTCGTCGGCGCGCCGTACAAGTCGGGCGGCAAGACCGGAACCGCGCAGGTGGTCGAGATCAAGGCGAACGAGAAGTACAACGCCAACCGCGTCGACGAACGGCATCGCGACCACGCGCTCTACACCGCCTTCGCGCCGCTCGATTCGCCGCGGATCGCGGTCGCGCTGGTGGTCGAGAACGCCGGCTTCGGCGCCGGTGCCGCGGCGCCGATCGCACGCCGCGTCTTCGACTTCGTGCTCTCGGGCCAGTACCCGAGCGAGGCCGACATCGCGGCGACGCGGCAGGGCCAGTCGACGGCGCCGATCGGCACGCCGCGAGCGATCGAATCCGTGCCGCTGCGCGGCAGCACGATCGGCGGCGTGTCCGGCGCGCGTGTCGCCTTGCGCAACGACGCGTTGGCGCTGCCGAAGCCATGAGCGCTGTTTTCGACAGGCCGTCGTTGTGGCAGCGGTCCCGGCCGCTGTGGACCGGATTCGACGTGCCGCTGGCGATCGCGATCGCCCTGCTTGGCGTGACCGGCCTCGTGACGATGTATTCGGCCGGCTTCGACCACGGCACGCGCTTCGCCGACCATGGCCGCAACCTGCTGATCGCCCTCTGCGTGCTGTTTCTCGTCGCCCAGGTGCCGCCGCAGCAGCTCATGCGCTTCGCGGTGCCGCTCTACTTCGTCGGCCTCGCGCTGTTGATCGCCACGGCGCTGCCCGGTCTCGGCGTGACGAAGAAAGGCGCGACGCGCTGGCTCAGCATCGGCATCACGATCCAGCCGAGCGAGATCATGAAGATCGCCATGCCGCTGATGCTCGCCTGGTGGTTCCAGCGCCGCGAAGGCCAGTTGCGCGCGCTCGATTTCCTGATCGCGACCTTGCTGGTGGTCGTGCCCGTGGCCTTCATCGTCAAGCAGCCCGACCTCGGCACCGCGATCCTGGTGCTTTCGGCGGGCCTGTATGTCATCTTCTTCGCCGGCCTGTCGTGGAAGCTGATCGTTCCGGTGGCCGCGCTCGGCGCGCTGGCGATCACGGCCGTGATCGTCTCGGAAGACCGGATCTGCCAGCCCGAGGTCAAGTGGCCGATGCTGCGCGACTACCAGAAGAACCGCATCTGCACCCTGCTCGACCCGACGACGGACCCGCTCGGCAAAGGCTTTCACATCATCCAGGGCGAGATCGCGATCGGCTCGGGCGGCACCACCGGCAAGGGCTTCATGAAGGGCACGCAGACCCATCTCGAGTTCATCCCCGAGCGCACGACCGACTTCATCTTCGCCGCGTTCAGCGAAGAGTTCGGACTGGTCGGTTGCGTCGGTCTGCTGCTTGGCTTCGTCTTCCTCATCTTTCGCGGCCTGATGATCGCGGCGGAGGCGCCGACGGTCTTCACCCGCCTGCTGGCCGGCGCGATCACGCTCAGTTTCTTCACCTATGCCTTCGTCAACATGGGCATGGTGAGCGGCATCCTGCCAGTGGTCGGCGTGCCGCTGCCTTTCATCAGCTACGGCGGCACGGCGATGGTCTCGCTCGGGCTCGGCCTCGGCCTCCTGATGTCGATCTCGAAGAGCCGGCGGCTGGTGCGAAGCTGAGCCGGCGAACGCCGGCGCGGGTCATCACGGCCATCGTCATCGGCGTGGCACTCGGCTACTTCCGGCCACAGGCCGGCGAGGCGATGAAGCCGCTCGGCGACAGCTTCATCAAGCTGATCAAGATGATCATCGCGCCGATCATCTTCCGCACCGTCGTCGTCGCCAAGGGGACGGGCGATCTCGACGTCGCTCGGCCGCATCGTCAGCTCGATGGCGAGACCGACGCGGAAGCCGACACGCCCGAGCAAGTGCTCGACGCGTCGACCGCCCACCTGCCGACCTAGCTAGGCGAAGCCGGCCTCGGCGCGTGGTCGCTCGACCGACGCTTCGGCCGGCGTGGTCGTTCCGCTGTCTTCTGCGGCGGCGGGTGCCGCCGGGAAGCGCACCGTGAACAAGGCGCCGGGGCCAGGCTCGCCATGGCGTGGCGAGGTGTCGCGCCGCCGCTCGTCGGCGTCGACCAGCGTGACCTCGGCGCCGTGGCGGACCGCGATCTCGCGCACGATGGCCAGGCCCAGGCCGGAACCATCGACATCGGTGCCCAGCGATCGATAGAAGGGCCGGAACACCCGCTCGCGCTCGCCAGCGGCGATGCCGGGGCCCGAGTCTTCGACCTGGAGCACGGCGACCTGGCCGAACGGATCGTCGATCACCCGCACCGTGACCGCGCCGTCGCGCGGCGTGTAGAGCAGCGCGTTGTCGACCAGGTTGCGCACCAGCTCGCGCAGCAACAGCGCGTTGCCGAGGATGCACGGTCCCGTGGGCGCCGCACCGCCGGTCGACGTCGCCGGCCCCTCGAAGCCGAGATCGATCCGCTTGTCGAGCGCGCGCGGCACGAAGTCCCGCACTGCGTCGCGGGCCAGCAGGGCGAGATTCACCTTCCCTTGCTGCGCCGCGTTTTCCTCGTGCTCGGCGCGCGCCATGGCGAGCAACTGGTTGACCATGTGCGCCGCGCTCTGGCTCGAGCGCGCGATCTGGCGCAGCGACTCGCGCAGCGCGGCCGGGTCGTGCTGGCCGGCCTCGATCTCGCGGCCAGCCAGCTCGGCCTGGGTGCGCAGGCCCGCCAGCGGCGTCTTCAACTGATGGGCGGCATCGGCCAGGAAATGCTTCTGGGCCCGGATCGACTCGTCGAGGCGGGCCAGCAGGTGGTTGATCGCTCGGATCAGCGGCGCGACTTCTTCCGGGATGTGGCGTTCGTCGATCGGGCTCAGGTCGCCGCTCGAGCGGCGCCGGATCCGCTGCTGCACCGCGTGCAGCGGCTCGATGCCGCGTGCCAGTGCGAGCCAGATCAGGAGCACCGCGAGCGGCAGGATCACGAACTGCGGCAGGATCACGCCCTTGACGATCTCGGTGGCGAGGCGGTTGCGCTTGCCGAGCGTTTCCGACACCTGCACCAGCGGCGCGCCGAGGCCGGCCCGGTCGATGCCCGGCACCCACATGTAGGCGACGCGGACCGGGTCGGTGCCGGCTTCGTCGTCGCGAAAGCGGACTTCGCCGGGGGCGGCATGTTCTTCGTCGGCGGCGGCGGTCGCGAGCAGGCGGCCACCACTCAGCACCTCGCCGCCAGGGCCGCGCACCTGGTAGCGGGTGTCGTCTTCCTCGTCGGGGCGCAGCGCTTCGGCGACCCGCGGCGGCAGGGCAAAACCGGCCAGGCCGCGTTCGGTCTCCGCCTGCACCGCCACTTCGCGGCCGAGCAGTCGCACCTTGGCGGCGAGCTCGCGGTCGAAGGGCTGGTTGGCGATGCCTTGCGCCACCAGCCAGGTGAGGGCGACGCTCATCGGCCAGAGCACGAGCAGCGGCGCCAGCATCCAGTTGAGGATCTCGCCGAACAGCGAGCGTTGTTCGCGCCAGCGCGGCATGCCGACCCTAGGCGGCGATCCGTTCGAGACAGTAGCCGAGGCCGCGCACCGTGGCGATGCGGACGTTGCCCTGCTCGATCTTCTTGCGCAGGCGATGCACGTAGACCTCGATCGCGTTGTTGCTGACCTCGTCGCCCCATTCGCACAGCCGCTCGACCAGCTGGTCCTTGCTGACCAGGCGCCCGGCGCGCTGCAGCAGCACCTCGAGCAGGCCGATCTCGCGGGCCGAGAGCTCGACCATCTGCTCGTTGATGTAGGCGACGCGGCCGGTCGCGTCGAAGCTGAGCGGGCCGTGCCGGATGATGTTCGAGGCGCCGCCCAGGCCGCGCCGGGTCAGCGCCCGCACCCGCGCTTCGAGCTCCTGCAGCGAGAACGGCTTGGCCATGTAGTCGTCGGCGCCGAGGTCGAGGCCCTGTACGCGCTGCTCGACGCTGTCGGCCGCGGTGAGGACGAGCACCGGCGCCTTCGAGCCGCGCGCGCGCAGACGGCGCAGCACCTCGAGGCCGTGCAGCCGCGGCAAACCGAGATCGAGGATCAGGAGGTCGAATTCGTGCGCGGCGAGCGCGGCGTCGGCGTCGATGCCGTTGCCGACCTGATCGACCGTGTAGCCGGCGCTGCGCAGCGAGCGCAACAGTCCGTCGGCGAGGACCTGATCATCTTCGGCGATCAGCAGACGCATCGTGCGGAGGCCGGTTCGGTTGGGGAATCGGGGCGAGCCCGGCGGCGCGGCAGTGGCCTCACCCGTCGGAGGGCGCCAGCTTCGCTCATTCTAGGGAGTGCGCAAATATCGAACCCTGGCTACTGTACAAACATCCAGCTATTGCAGGATAATTCCCGCACCCTCAGGAGCCACTTCATGGACACAGTCGTCAAGACCCTCAACACCGAAAAAGCCAAGGCCCTGCAGGCCGCCCTGGCGCAGATCGAAAAGCAGTTCGGCAAGGGCACGATCATGCGCCTGGGCGTCGGCGAGGTGATCGACGACATCGAGGTCTGCTCCACCGGCTCGCTCGGGCTCGACATCGCCTTGGGCGTCGGCGGCTTGCCGCGTGGCCGGG
>JAYSMB010000107.1:0-3909 GCA_043725065.1 Burkholderiales bacterium | reverse complement strand
CACCAGCGCGGCCACGGCCAAGGTAGGCACGAGCGCGATCGAGTCGCGCAAGCTCGGCTACCTGCTCTGGAGCGACGTGATCGTGCCGAACAAGGACGAATTGCTCTACGTCGCCACAGCGCAAGTGAAGGCGATGGCCGAGAGCGGCTGGCGCGCGCCGTGGCGCGGGCTGTTTCCGGTGGCGGGCCGCAACGCGATCGCGACGATCAAGGCCCAGCTCGTCAACCTGCGCGACGGCGGCTTCGCCAGCGCGCACGACTTCCACATCTCGGCGCTGATCGCCGACGTGATCTGCGGCGGCGACGTCGACGCCGGCTCGCTGGTCAGCGAGGAATACCTGATGGCGATCGAGCGCAAGCACTTCTGCGCCTTGCTCGACCATCCGAAGACGCAGGAACGGATCATGGGCATGCTGCAGACGGGCAAGCCCGTTCGCAACTGAGTCGGCGAGCGAACGGAAGTCACATCATGAGCAAACAGGTTCAAGAGGCCTACATCGTCGCTGCCACGCGCACGCCGATCGGCAAGTCGGGGCGCGGCTATTTCAGGAACACGCGGCCCGACGATCTGCTGATCGCGGCGATCAAGAGCGCCATGAAGCAGGTGCCGACGCTCGACCCGGCGGCGATCGAGGACGCCATCGTCGGCTGCTCGTTTCCCGAGGGTGAGCAGGGCATGAACATGGCGCGCATCGCGGTCGCGCTGTGCGGCTTTCCGAAGCCGGTGGGCGGCGTCACCGTGAACCGGTTCTGCGCCTCGGGCCTCACGGCCGTGCAGATGGCCGCCGACCGGATCCGCGTCGGCGAGGCCGACGTGATGATCGCCGGCGGTGCCGAATCGATGAGCCTGCTGCCGATGGGCGGCAACAAGCCTTCGTTCAACCCCGAGATATTCGCGCATGACGAGAACGTCGGCATCGCCTATGGCATGGGCATCACCGCCGAAAAGGTCGCTGCGCAGTGGAAGGTGAGCCGCGAAGCGCAGGACGCATTCGCGCTCGAATCGCATCTGCGTGCGCTCAAGGCGCAGGCGGCCGGCGAGTTCAACGACGAGATGACACCGATCGACATCGTCTCGCGCTTTCCCGATCTGGCGATCGGCGAGCAGAGCACCAAGACGCGCAACGTCGCGCTCGACGAAGGCCCGCGCCCCGACACCTCGCTCGAGGGCCTGGCCAAGCTGAAGCCGGTGTTCGCCGTCAAGGGCAGCGTCACGGCCGGCAACAGTTCGCAGACCAGCGATGGCGCCGGCGCCCTCATCCTCGCGAGCGAGAAGGCGGTCAAGCAGTTCGACCTGAAGCCGCTGGCGCGTTTCGTCAGCTTCGCGGCGCGCGGCGTGCCACCCGAGATCATGGGCATCGGCCCGATCGAGGCCATCCCCGCGGCGCTGCGCTACGCCGGCCTCAAGCTCGACGACATGGACTGGATCGAGCTCAACGAAGCCTTCGCCGCGCAATCGCTCGCGGTGATCGACAGCGTCGGTCTCGACAGGGCCAAGGTCAATCCCATGGGCGGCGCGATCGCCCTCGGCCACCCGCTCGGCGCGACCGGTGCGATCCGCGCGGCGACCGTTATTCATGGGTTGCGCCGCCACAACCTGAAGTACGGCATGGTGACGATGTGCGTCGGCACCGGCCAGGGCGCCGCCGGCATTTTCGAGCGCGTGTGAACTCCATCACGGAGCCGCTCGCGCCGACGCTGCCCGTCGAGGTTTTCGAATTCCATCTGGCGAAGGAGACGACATGAGCATTCGCACCGCCGCCCTGAACGGCGTCGCGACGATCGAGATCGCGCGGCCCGAAAAGAAGAACGCGATCACCGCCGCGATGTACAAGGCGATGGCCGAAGCACTCGACGCCGCCAAGGCCGACAACACCGTGCGCGCCGTGCTCATCACCGGCCAGCCAGGCATCTTCACCTCCGGCAACGACATCGAGGACTTCATGCAGCGCCCGTCCGACGTGAGCGAGTCGCCGGCGATCGGATTCATGAAGGCGCTGATGGATTGCGACAAACCCGTCGTCGCCGCGGTCACGGGGGCGGCCATCGGCATCGGCACGACGATGCTGCTGCATTGCGACTTCGTCTACGTCAGCGACGAAGCGCGGCTGGCCATGCCGTTCGTGAGTCTGGGCCTGGTGCCAGAGTTCGCGTCGAGCCTGATCGTGCCGCAACTGATGGGCAATGTGCGCGCCGCGGAAAAGCTCCTGCTCGGCGACCCGTTCACCGGCGCCGATGCGGTCGAGGCGGGAATCGCCAACGCCGTGCTGCCCGCGGCCGAAGTCGTGCCGCACGCGCGCCGCATCGCCGAGCGCTTCAACAGTCTGCCGCCCGGTGCGGTGCGCGAGACCAAGAAGCTGATGCGGCGAGCCCGCTCGGCCGCGGCGCTCGAAACCATAGGCGTCGAAGGCGCCATCTTCGGCGCGCGCCTGCAAAGCCCCGAAGCCAGGGAAGCCTTCAGTGCCTTCTTCCAGAAGCGCAAGCCCGATTTCTCGAAATTCTGAGAGCGAGCCGCTGAGTCATCGAGACGCCAGGGAGCATCGGCTTGCGCCTCCGGCGCTCGCGTTGACGTTCAAGCTCGCACTCGCGCCGCTCCTGATCTTCCAGGCGGTGCGGACGCGGCGACGCGCACCCGTGTTGCCCGAGGCCGCGGGACCGCGCGAAGGCCGCGCAGGGAAAGGCGAGGGCAACCTGATCCGGGTTCTCGTGGTCGGCGATTCATCGGCGGCCGGCGTCGGCGTCGCGCAACAGGATCACGCCGTCGTCGGTCATCTGGTTCGCACACTGGCCGTGCATCGCGCCGGCCCGATCGAATGGCGCCTGCGCGCGAAGTCGGGGCTGACGACGCGGGAAGTGCAGGCGATGCTCGTCGCCGACCCGCCGCCGCCCGCCGACGTGGCGGTCGTCGTCACCGGCGTCAACGACGTGATCGACCAGGTACCGGCGCGCCGCGCGATCGGCCACCGCGCCGCGCTCGCCGACTGGCTGCTCGAGCACGAGCTGGCTCGTCACATCGTCTTCGCGCCCTTGCCGCCGATGCACCAGTTTCCGCTCCTGCCCGAACCGCTGCGCGGCGTCATCGGCGACGACGCGCGTCGGCACGACCGCGAGCTCGCGCGCTGGGCGGCCACGCGAAGCGATGTCTCGCACGCGGCGATCGCGCTCGAACTGACCGCCGCGATGATGGCGAGCGACGGCTTTCATCCCGGCGAGCCGGTCTATCGCGCATGCGGCGAGGCGCTTGCCCTGCACATCGCCAGGACGATCGGATGACGGGCGGGCTTTGCCTGACCACGGGCTTGCGGCACACTGCCACGCGAGTGCCCGCCAATGGGCACGGAGGAGGACGCGATGAATCTGGCTGACAAGACCTTGTTCATCACCGGAGCGTCGCGCGGCATCGGCCTGGCGATCGCGGTGCGGGCGGCCCGCGATGGCGCCCGCGTCGCCGTCGCGGCGAAGACGAGCGAGGCGAATCCGAAGCTGCCGGGGACAATTCACAGCGCCGCCGCCGAGATCGAGGCGGCCGGCGGCCAGGCGCTGGCGCTGCAATGCGACATTCGCGACGAAGCGAGCGTGGCCGCGGCGGTGGCGCAAACGGTCGAGCGCTTCGGTGGCATCGACATCCTGATCAACAACGCGAGCGCGATCAGCCTGACGCCGACGCCGGCGACGCCGATGAAGCGCTTCGACCTGATGTTCGGCGTCAACGTGCGCGGCACCTATTGCTGCACCCAGGCCTGCCTGCCTCATCTCGCGGCTTCGGCCAAGGCCGGGCGCAACCCGCACGTGCTCAACATGTCGCCGCCGCTGTCGATGCGCGAGCACTGGTTCGCGCCGCACACCGCGTACACGATGGCCAAGTACGGCATGAGCATGTGCACGCTCGGCCACGCTGGCGAATTTCGCC
>JAYSMB010000106.1:0-3513 GCA_043725065.1 Burkholderiales bacterium | reverse complement strand
GGCATCGTCGGCCTGCTGATGGCGTTCTGGGTCATCGCGTCGCTGGCCACCAACCTCGTCGAGCGGCTTCGCCCCGCCGGCGGTCTGCGCACCGGCATCCTGCATCGGGCCAGGCAGATCCCGCGCGCCACGGTCGGGATGATGGTCGCCCATCTCGGCATCGCGATCTTCATCTTCGGCGTGACCTTCGTGAAGATCGGCGAGGTCGAGCGCGACGTGAAGATGCAGATCGGCGACACGACCGAGATTCGCGGGCTGGTCTTCACCTTTCGCGGCGTCAGCGAAGCGACCGGGCCGAACTACCGCGCGGCGAGGGGCCAGATCGACGTGACCGAGAACGGCAAACCTGTCGTTACGCTGCGCCCGGAAAAGCGCTTCTATCCCGCCTCGCAATCGACGATGACCGAAGCGGCGATCCAACCCGGGCTGACCCGCGACCTCTACGTCTCGCTCGGTGAGGCGGTCGAAGGCGGCGCCTGGATCGTCCGTGTCTACCTGAAGCCTTTCGTCGACTGGATCTGGGGCGGCTGCCTCGTGATGGCGCTCGGTGGTTTGCTCGCGGCGAGCGACCGGCGCTATCGCTCCCGCGTACGCCAGCCAGCGAATGCAAGCACATCGACGAGCGCTGCGGCCGCATGAAACGTCTCTGGTTTCTGATTCCGTTGGCCGCCTTCTTCGCGCTGGCGACGATGCTCGCGTTCGGGCTCAGGCTCGACCCGCACGAGGTCCCTTCGCCGCTGATCGACAAGCCCGCGCCGAAGTTCGCGCTGACCCGACTCGACGATGCGGCCCAGACGATCCGCCTCGACGACATGCGCGGCAAGGTCTGGATGCTCAATGTCTGGGCCTCGTGGTGCGTCGCCTGCCGCGAAGAGCATCCGCTGCTGGTCGAGTTCTCGAAGAAGCGCGTCGTGCCGATCTACGGCCTGAACTACAAGGACCAGCGCGGCGACGCCTCGGCCTGGCTGGCGCGCTTCGGCAATCCCTACGACGCCTCTTTGTTCGACAACGAAGGCAGGGTCGGCATCGACTTCGGCGTCTACGGCGTCCCCGAGACTTTCGTCATCGACCAGAACGGCGTGATCCGCATGAAGCACATCGGCCCGCTCACGCCGGAGGTGATCGCGACCAAGATCGAGCCGCTGCTCAAGAAGCTCGATGCTTGAACGACCATCGAGAGTCGCGTGTGCGACCGCGCTCGCGCTGGCGGCGCTTGTCGCGTCGGCCAAGGAGGCCGCGCCCGAGGCCGCCGATCCCAAGCTCGAGTCGCGCATGACGCGCATCACTTCCGAGCTGCGTTGCCTCGTCTGCCAGAACCAGACGATCGCCGATTCGAACGCAGCCCTCGCCGTCGACCTGCGCCGCCAGACCCGCGAGATGTTGAAGCAGGGCAAGAGCGACCGCGAGGTGCTCGAGTACATGACCGCGCGCTACGGCGACTTCGTGCTTTACCGGCCACCGTTGCAGGCGAACACGGCCCTGCTCTGGTTCGGCCCGGCGGCAATGCTCCTGGCCGGTGCGGCGGTGCTGGTCCTCGTCCTGCGGCGCAGGGCCCGGATGCCTGCCGCGGCCTTCGAGCCCGACGAAGACGAGTCGGTGGACGACGCAGCCACCAACGCCATGAGCAAGCCCTGATGGCGGACGACTTTTTGGCGACAGCGCGCGGCCGGCTGGTGCAACTGAAAGCGCTGCACGACGCCGGCACTCTCGACGCTGCGACCTACGAAAACGAACGCCGCGCTGTCGAGCGCGAGATCGGCAACCACCTGGCGGATGCGACCGCACCCGACGGCACGGCACGGCCGTCGCGGCGCCTCGTCGCGGGCTTGACCCTCGCCGTGATCGCCGTTGCCGTGAGCGGCTACTGGGAGACGGGATCGCCCTCGCTGGTCGGTGCGCGAACAAGCGTCGCCGCGGCGCCGGACAACGCCCCCATCGGCCCCGGCCCGGCCGCGAGCGACGCCGCGGCGAGCGGAATGCAACAGATCGCCGCAATGGTCGACAAGCTCGCCGCGCGCATGAAGGATCGCCCCGACGACGCCGAAGGCTGGACCATGTTGGCGCGTTCGTACAGTGTCCTTGGCCGCTTCGGTGAAGCGCTGCCGGCCTACGCCCGAGCCAGTGAATTGCAACCGAAGAATGCAGCCCTGCTTGCCGACTACGCCGACGCGGTCGCGGCTACCAAGGGCTCGGCCAACAACCCGGAATCGATCGCCCTGGTCATGCGTGCGCTCGCCGTCGACCCCGAGCATCCGAAGGCGCTCGCGCTCGCCGGCACGGCTCAGTACGACCGCGGCGACTTCGCTGGTGCGATCGCCCGCTGGCAGAAGATCGCCGACCGCCTGCCGCCCGAAAGCGATCTGTCAAAGCAGATCCAGGCCAGCATCGCCGAGGCGCGCGAGCACCTGCCTTCGGGCACGGCGCCGACAACTACCGCCTTGGCGGCGCCCGCAGCGACGGCGACGACGTCGACGCTGCGCGGCACCGTCACCCTCGATGCGGCGCTCGCCGGCAAGACAACGCCGACAGACATTGTCTTCGTCTTCGCCCGCGCGGCGGGCGGCAGCCGGATGCCGCTCGCCGTGCAGCGCGCCAAAGTCGCCGACCTGCCGCTCACCTTCAAGCTTGACGACGGCATGGCGATGGCCCCCGGCGCGACCTTGTCGAGTGCGAAGCAGGTGATCGTCGGCGCGCGCATCAGCAAGTCCGGCAACGCGATGCCGCAGGCGGGTGATCTCTCGGGCGAAGTGGCGCCGGTGGCGCCGGGCACGAACGGGGTCGCGATCCGGATCGATCGGGTGGTCGGTGCCGGCCCTTGACCGTGTGAGGACTCAGCCGAGCACGTGATCGGCGACTTCGCCGAGGTCGCGGAACAGCCGGTCCGGGCGCGCGTTTTCGATCGGCTCGCCACGGTTGTAGCCATACGGCACGGCCCAGGCCGCGACGCCGGCATTGCGCGCCGACTCGATGTCGGTGCGCGAGTCACCGACGTGGGCGGTGCTCTCACGTGTGCCGCCGAACGTCGCGATCACGTGTGCAAGCACGCGGCGACCGGCCTGCGCGGCAGTCCGAATTCCTCGATCGTCCGGTTCGCAGCTTGGGCGATCTCGCCTGCGGTGTCGACGAGCGTGCCGTCGAGATCGAAGCTGAGGATCGAATACCTCGCCGCCCGCCTCAGATCACGCCGCCTTCTTGGCGTACGCGCTGCACCAACCCTTTGCCGCCACCGACTTGCCGCCGAGCACCGGACAGGCGCCGCTCGCGCTGCCCGTCTTGCCTTGATAGAACTGGCAACCCGAGCAGACCTGTCCCGCCGCATAGTTCGGATACTTGGCCTTGTTGGCCTTGGTCGCGTCCGCCACGTAGCCAAGCGCGGCCGCTTGCGGATCCTTCTCGTCGGCCATCGGCGGGTCGGCAGCCAGCGCCTCGCGGCCGGCAAGCAGGACAGCGCCCGAGCAAGCGGCCAGGCGGATGAAGTGACGGCGTGAATTCATCAGGGTCTCCAGGGTTCGG
>JAYSMB010000105.1:0-7399 GCA_043725065.1 Burkholderiales bacterium | reverse complement strand
CGGCAGCCAGCCCTGGGAGCCGAAAAACTACGACGGCACCTTCGAGGGTCCGATGACGATGCGACGTGGCCTCGCGAAGTCGAAGAACATGATCTCGATCCGCATCCTCAAGTCGATCGGCCCGGCCTACGCGCAGCAATGGATCACGCGCTTCGGCTTCGACGCCGAAAAGCACCCAGCCTACCTGACGATGGCGCTTGGCGCCGGCTCCGTCACGCCGCTGCAGATGGCCTCGGCTTACAGCGTCTTCGCCAATGGCGGCTATCGCGTCAATCCGCAACTGATCAGCCGGATCACCGATTCGAAGGGTCGCCCCATCAACGAATCGCGTGTCCCGGTGCTCGACGAATCGATTCGCACGATCGACGCGAGAAATGCATTCGTGATGACCAGCCTGCTGCAGGAGGTGACCCGCTCGGGTACCGCGGCGAAAGCGCAGGCCACGCTCAAACGTCCGGACGTCTACGGCAAGACGGGGACGACCAACGACTCGCACGACGCGTGGTTCGCGGGTTGGCAGAAGAACATCGTCGGCGTCGTCTGGATGGGTTACGACGATCCGAAAAAGCTCGGCGACCGCGAAACCGGCGGCGGGCTTTCGTTGCCGATCTGGATCGACTTCATGAGCACGATTCTCAAGGGCGTCCCGGTGCAGGAGCCGACGGCGCCTGAAGGCGTCGTCAATGTCGGCGGCGAGTGGTACTACGAGGAGTACACGCGCGGCGCCGGCGTAAGCAGCGTCGGCCTCGAAGACAAGGCGCCAATCGCGCCCAGCGAAGAAGAGCGCAACTCGATCCTCGATCTGTTTCGCAAGCGCTGATCTGACGCCCGGGCGATCCGGCCTCAGGCCTCAGAGCCTGAGAAGCGGATGTCCTTGGCGCCGAGCTGGCTGGCGCACGCGGACAGAACGGCGAAGAACTCGCCGCCGTCGCGGCCATCGATCCAGCGCCCGCCCGACGCCTTGAAATGAAATCCGCCCGAAGGCGCGGCGAGCCAGAGTTCGTGCAGCGGCGGTTGCGTATTGATGACGATGGTGCCGCCGCCCGGGAAGCCCAACTCGAGCAGGCCGCCGGTGCGGTTCGCGTCGATGTCGATCACGTCGTCTTCGAGCAGGCGATCGACGGTCGCTTCGACCACGGCCAGCGCAGCGCGAGCGCGGCTGTCGTAGTCGGCGTCGGAGAGGGATTCGGGTTCGAGGGCCATGGTCGATAAAATCGCCGCATGCGGCAGCGCGAGTCGAGTGTAGTGGGACGGGGCGGGTCGGCAGCTCGCACGGCCTTCGCGGCAGCGGCGATCGTCGCGCTTGCCGCTTGCGGGCTGAAAGGCGCGCTGATCGCCGCGTCGCCCTCGGCGTCGGCTTCCGCCTCGGCGACGGCAGCCTCGGCGGCGACTCGATGATGCGTCTGCCCGGCGCCCCCGAAGTCGCCTATCGCGGCAACACGCTTCATCTCGAAGCCTTGCCGCTCGCCGATCTGGCACGCCGCTTCGGCACACCCCTGTACGTGTACTCGAGCGCCGCGATCGAGCGGGCGCTGTCCGGCTACGAACGTGCACTGGCGGGTCGCGACCACCTCGTCTGCTACGCCGTCAAGGCGAATTCCAATCTCGCCGTGCTGCAATGGTTCATGCGGCGCGGCTGCGGCTTCGACATCGTCTCCGGCGGCGAGCTCGAGCGCGTGCTTGCCGCGGGCGGCGATGCGGCCCGCGTCGTCTTCTCGGGCGTCGGCAAGACACGCGCCGAGATGTCGCGCGCGCTCGATGCCGGCGTGATGTGCTTCAACGTCGAGAGCATCGGCGAACTCGAGCTGCTGTCCGCGGTGGCGAGCGCGGGCCGCCGCACGGCGCGGGTCAGCCTGCGCGTCAATCCAGACGTCGATGCGAAGACCCATCCCTACATTTCCACCGGCTTGCGCGGCAACAAGTTCGGCATCGCCCACGGCGAAGCACTGGCGGCGTTTCGCCGCGCCGCGCAATCGCCCGGCATCGAAGTCGTCGGCATCGATTGCCACATCGGGTCGCAAATCACCGATAGTGCGCCTTATGTCGCGGCGCTCGACCGCCTGCTCGATCTCGTCGAAGCGCTGGAAGCCGAAGGCATCGCGATCGCGCACCTCGATCTAGGCGGCGGCCTCGGTATCTCCTACGACGCCGAGACTCCGCCGCAAGCCGAGGAGCTCGTGACGCAGCTTCTCGAACGCATCGATGCGCGCGGCCACGGCCGGCGCAAGGTGCTGCTCGAACCGGGCCGCTCGCTGGTCGGCAACGCCGGCGTTCTGGTGACCGAGGTACTTTTTCTCAAGCCCGGCGAAGAGAAGAATTTCTGCATCGTCGACGCCGCCATGAACGATCTTTCGCGCCCCGCCATGTACGGCGCGTGGATGCGAATCGTAGAGTGCGAGCGTGAGCAAGGCGAGGCGCGCGTGTTCGATGTGGTCGGCCCGATCTGCGAATCGGGCGACTGGCTCGGTCGCGAGCGCGCCCTTGCCGTCGCGCCCGGCGAGTACGTCGCCGTCCTCTCGGCCGGCGCCTACGCCATGACCATGGCAAGCAACTACAACACGCGCGGCCGCGCCGCCGAAGTGATGGTCGCGGGCGCCGATGCCTGGCTGATCCGCGATCGAGAGACATCCGCCGACCTGATGCGCGGCGAGCACCTCCTGCCCGGCCCATAAGCCGGGCGCCGGGCCGTGACCCCGGGGCGCCCTAGATCCTTCCTTCTTCGACCGCGTGACAGGCGACCCGCGCGCCGCCGAGGGTCAACAGCTTCGGCCGCTCGATCCGGCAACGCTCGTTCGCGTGCGGACAGCGCGGATGAAAGGTGCAGCCGCCCGGCGGGTTGAGTGGGTTCGGCACTTCACCCCGCACGGGCGTTCGCGAGCGACCGCTCATGTGGATGTCGGGGATCGCGTCGAGCAACATCCGCGTGTACGGATGGCGTGGCGCGCCGAACAGCGTCGCCTTGTCGGCGATCTCGACGATCCGGCCAAGGTACATCACGCCGACGTGGTCGCTGACATGCCGGACGACCGCGAGGTTGTGCGAGATGAAAAGATAGGTCAGGCCGTACTTGCCTTGCAGATCCTTCATGATGTTGAGCACCTGCGCCTGCACCGAGACGTCGAGGGCCGAAGTCGGCTCGTCGCAGACCAGGAATTCAGGCTGCGTTGCCAGCGCGCGGGCGATCGAGATGCGCTGCCGCTGGCCGCCCGAGAACTGGTGCGGATACTTCTCGGCGTCGGCCGCTGCCAGGCCCACCGACTTCAGCAGATCCGCGACACGAGCGGCGAGTTGCCTGTCGGTATCCGCGCCTGATTTGCCCTCGGCAAAACCGTGCTCGCGCAGCGGCTCGGCAACGATGTCCCGCACTCTCCAGCGCGGGTTGAGGCTCGCGTACGGATCCTGGAAGATCATCTGCATGCGTCGGCGCACCGCAGTCGGCCGGCCTTTGCCGGCGGTGTCGATGCCGTCGAAAAGAATCCGGCCGCGCGTCGGCGTGTAAAGGCCGACGAGCAGCCGCGCGACAGTGCTCTTGCCGCAGCCCGATTCGCCGACCAGCGCAAGCGTCGTGCCGCGCGCGATCGTGAACGCGACATCGTCGACGGCGTGGACGAACTGGCGCGCCTTGTGTTCGACGACTCGGTCGAGCCAGGGCGCCGAGACGTCGAAGGTCTTCGCCAGGCCCTCGACTTGCACCAGCGGTGCCAGCGTCGGCGCCGGCACGGCACTCATGCGGCCGTCGGCCATGGCGCCGCATGCAGCCAGCAGGCGGCCTGGGTCGCGCCGGCCGGCAGAAGGTCGGGCCGCTCGGTCAGGCAGCGGTCGAAGACTCGCGGGCAACGCGGATTGAAAGCGCAGCCGTCGGGGATCGCCGTCAGGCGCGGCATCGCGCCGTCGATCTGCAGCAGCCGTTCACGGTCTTCGTCCATCGCCGGGATCGAACCCATGAGCCCGGCCGCGTAGGGATGCGCGGGCGAATGGATGACCGCGGCGACCGGCCCGATCTCGACGATCCGGCCGGCATACATCACGGCGACGCGATCGCAGGTTTCGGCGATCACGCCCATGTCGTGGGTGACGAGCATGACCGCCGCGCCATGCTCCTTGCAGAGCCGCTTGAGCAACGAAATGATCTGCGCCTGGATCGAGACGTCGAGCGCCGTGGTCGGCTCGTCGGCGACGATCAGCTTGGGTTCCCCGGCCAGCGCCAGCGCGATCACGACACGCTGCCGCATCCCGCCCGAGAACTGGTGCGGATACTGCTCCAGCCGCTCCTCGGCGGCCGGAATGCCGGTTTCCTCGAGTAGGCGCACCGCCCGGCGGCGCGCCTCGACGGCGTTCATCGGCAGGTGGGTCTGGATCGTCTCGACCAGTTGCCGGCCGATCGTGTAGAGCGGATCGAGCGAAGTCAGCGGATCCTGGAAGATCGCGCCGATCGAGCGGCCGCGAACCTTGCGCATCTCCTCGTACGGCAGGTTGTCGATGCGGCGCCCATCGAAGCGGATCTCGCCCGCGGCCACCCGGCCCGGTGGATCGAGCAGGCCGATGATGGCCGCCCCGGTGAGCGACTTGCCGGCGCCCGATTCGCCGACCACGCCGAGGATCTCGCCTGGCGCGATGTCGAACGAGATGTCGTCGAGCGCGACCAGCGTGCCGCGCCGCGTGGGGAACTCGACCCGAAGATGGCGAACGTCAAGCAGCGGGTCGGGCATGGACGCTCAGGAAGAATGAGGCGCGGTACAGCCGCTCACGGGCTCCTGATAGTCGACGCGTACCGTGAAGTCGGAAGCCAGCGCGTTCGTCTTCACGGCGACAAGGTAGTAGCGGGTGCAGGGCGCGATTTCGAGCGGAACGGTGCGCGTTTCGCCGACACCGCCGACGCCGCCGGGAGGCCCTTGAACCGTGACCTGGCGAAGGCCGGGATCGACCAGGGAATACGGCCGCTGGTATGCGTCTTTGCCCTCGGCGCGGACGTGCGCCAAAGGCCCCAACAACGTGTCCACGCCGTCGACGCGGACGATCGAAACCGGGTAGGTGTCGATCGGCACGCGGTGGTAACGCGCGCCTGACAGTTGCGAATAGTGATAGTCGGTACTCGCACAGGCGGCGAGCGTGCAGCCGGCCGCCAGTGCGGCGGCGGTGCGCAGAGACCTCGAAGAAATCAGCATGATCGACTCCTTGGGTGGACGGTGAAAGCGGTTCGACCTTCAGCGCAGGCGCGGGTTCAGTGCGTCGCGCAGCCAGTCACCGAACAAGTTGATGCTCAGTGCGATTAGAACGAGCATGGTGCCCGGAAAGATGACAAGCCACCAGGCTCCGCTGAATAACTGCTTGTTTCCTTCATTGATGAAGGTGCCGAGCGAGGGCGAGGTCGGCGAGACGCCGACGCCCAGAAACGACAGCGTCGCCTCGGCCAGGATGGCGGTGGCGACCTGGATCGTCGACAGCACCAGCACCGGGCCCATCACGTTGGGCAGCACGTGTTTCATCATGATGCGCAGCGGCGCGACGCCGATCACGCGCGCCGCCTGCACGTACTCCTTGTGCCGCTCGACCATGGTCGAGCCCCGCACCGCCCGGGCGTATTGGACCCAGCCGGGCAAGGCGATGGCGATGATCAGCACGCCGAAGGCCAGCGTGTCGTGAGCGTTGGGAAACATCGCGTGGCCGACGCCGGCGATCAGCAGCGCGATCAGGATCGACGGGAACGACAGCATCACGTCGCAGATGCGCATGATCAAGGCGTCGAGTCGGCCGCCGACGTACCCGGAAACGAGGCCGAGGCTCACGCCGATCAGCAGCGAGAGCACGACCGACGCACCGCCCACGAAGAGCGAGATGCGCGCGCCGTACATCAGCGCGGAGAGCACGTCGCGCCCCTGCTCGTCGGTGCCGAGCAGGTACTTCGCCATGCCGCCGGTCATCCAGGCCGGCGGCAGCATCGAGTCGTTGAGCTCGAGCGTCGCCAGGTCGAACGGGTTGTGCGGCGCGATCCAGCCCGCGAACACGGCGCAGACGATGCACACCAGGGCCACCGCGGCCGAGCCGATCGCCATCGGCGAGCTGCGAAACGAGTGCCAGAAGTCGCCGTCGAAAAAGCGCGTCCAGCGGCCCGGCAACGGCGCCGTCGAAACGGCGGGCGGGGGTAGATCGCGCCGCCCTGTCCCGGCGCCGAGCCCCGGAACGACCGCCTGGACTACTTCGACTTGACCGTGATCCAACTTGAAGTACATATAGTTGTTCGGCAGCTGGACCAGGCTCACCTTGCTGCTGTAGGCCCAGGCCAGCGCCTGCTGGTGCAGCGGAATGTGGCCGACGTCGTCCTGGTGGATCTTGAACGCTTCGCGGATCATCTCGTTGCGCTTCTTCTGGTCGGTCTCGGACTGGATCTTCAGCGTCAGTTCATCGAGCTTCGGGTTGCTGTAGGCGCCGAGGTTGAACGTGCCCTGACCCTTCTCGTTCGGCGTGGCCATGATCGACGAGAGCACGTCGTGCGCGTCGACCGTGCTGGGCGTCCAGCCGAGCAAGTAGAAGCTCGTGTCGCGGCGCAGGATCTTCGGAAAATAGCTGACCTTGGTTTCCGCCTGCAGATTGATCTTGACGCCGATCCGCGCCAGGTTCGCGGCCACCGCCTGGCAGATCGCCGAGTCGTTGACGTAGCGATCGTTCGGGCAGTTCATCGTCACCTCGAAGCCGTTCGGATAGCCAGCGTCGGCCAGCAGCTTCTTGGCCGCTTCCGGGTCGTACGCCGGGCGCTTGTTCATGTCGGGCTGAAATCCGCGCACCGCGGCGCCGACCATCTCGCCGGTCGGCAACGCCGCGCCGCGCATCACCCGGTTCTTGATCGTGTCCTCGTCGATCGCCTAGTAGAAGGCGCGACGAACGCGAACGTCCTTGAAGGGATTCTTGCCCTTGACGCTGCTGAACAGCAGCTCGTCGCGCTTCTGGTCCATGCCGAGAAAGATCGTGCGCAGCTCGGGGCCCTGCAGCACGGTATTGCCGGCCGACGCCTTGATGCGCTCGATGTCCTGCAGCGGCACCGGCTCCATCACGTCGATCTCGCCCGACAGCAGGGCGGCAACACGGGTGGCGTCGCTGCCGATGGGCGTGAACACGACTTCGTCGACGTTGCTTTCGACCTTGTCCCAGTAGTTGAAGTTGCGCACCAGCACCGTTCGGACCGATGGCTGGCGCTCTTTCAGGCGGAACGGGCCGGTGCCGTTGGCCTTGAAGCTGGCGGTGTTCTCGATGCCCTTGCGGCGATCGACCGGCTTCTCGGCCTTGTTTTCCTCGCACCATTTCTTGCTCATGATCGCGAACACGGTCAGCGTGTCGGGCAGGATCGGGAATGGCGTCAGGGTCTCGATGTCGACCGTGTAGTCGTCGATCTTGCGCAGTTCCT
>JAYSMB010000104.1:0-4332 GCA_043725065.1 Burkholderiales bacterium | reverse complement strand
TCGCCGACCTTCTTGCTCTCGCTCTCGATCCAGACCGGTCGTGCGGGATCGAACTGGCGCAGCCGATCCCAGACACGCGAGTCGAATTGCTTCTGGCTCGGTTGCCTGTGGCCCGGGACGAGCCCGAGCACGGAACCCCGGTGATTGGCCAACGCTTCGAGGTCGAGCACCTGTTCGCCACGCGCGGCAAGCGCGCGCAGCAACTGGCTCTTGCCCGAGCCAGTCGGCCCGCAGACGACATGAAAGTCGAATCGCGAGGGGAGGGTGTCAAGCGCGGCGAGGACGGCACGCCGGTATCGCTGATAGCCGCCCTCGAGGAGCTGAACGCGAAATCCGATCTGCCCCAGCACCAGCGCGAGTGCGCCGCTGCGTTGGCCGCCCCGCCAGCAATACACGAGCGGCGACCAATCCCTCGGCAGGTCGAGCACATGCCGCTCGATGTGCGTGGCGACGTTGCGCGCCACGATCGCGGCGCCGCGCTTTCTGGCCGCGAAGGGCGAGACCTGCTTGTATTCGGTGCCGATCCGTGCTCGCTCGCTGTCGTCGAGCGAAGGCCAGTTGAGGGCGCCGGGGATGCGATCGAGCGCGTATTCGGCTGGCGAACGCGCGTCGATGATGGCGCTGAAGGAGTCGAGCTGGCCCAGAGCGTCGTCGGCGTCTATCGAGTTCAGCGACATGCGGCCAGCGGCTTCGTCGCTATGCGCTGATGGCGTCGAGCATCTCGGTCTCGATCTGCAACTGCAGCTTGTTCTGCTGCAGCGCCGAGCCGTCGATCAGGAAGGTGTCTTCGACGCGCTCGCCGAGGGTCGTGATCTTGGCGAGCTGCAGATTGATGTTGTGGTTGGCGAGCACGCGCGAGATCGCGTAGAGCAGGCCCGAGCGATCACTGGCCGAAACGCCGAGCAGCCAGCGCTGCGCCCGCTCGTCGGGGCGCAGGGTCACGCGTGGCGTGATCGGGAAGGAGCGGACGCGCCGCGAGATCCGGCCGCGTCTCGGCTCGGGCAACGGGCCGGTCGCCTCGAGCGCGAGCGCGAGCTGGCTCTCGACGTAGCCGATCAGGTCGCGATAGTGCTGATCGAAGTGCGGACTGATGACGAGAAAGGTGTCGAGCGCAAAGCCGGTGGTCGTCGTGTGCACCTTGGCGTCGAGGATGTTGAAGCCGGCACCGTCGAAGTAGCCGCAGGTACGGGCGAACAGGTCCTGTCGGTCCGGCGCATAGACGAGCACCTGAAGGCCTTCGCCGAACGGGCTGACGCGCGCCCGCACGACCGGCGTCGGCGAATCGACAAGGTCCACCAGCGACCTCGTGTGCCAGGCGATCTCGCCGGCCTCGTGCCGCGCGAAATAGCTGAGCTCGAGCGTGCGCCAGAGCCGCACCTCGACCGTGCCGGGCAGCGACGCCAGGTTGAGCAAGAGGCGGGCTTCGAGCTTGGTGGCCTCGATCTCGGCGTCGAGGTTGGGGCGAGCGCCGCCAAGCGCGCGCAAGGCGAGGCGATAGAGGTCCTCGAGCAGCTTGCCCTTCCACGCGTTCCAGACCTTCGGGCTGGTGCCGCGGATGTCGGCGACCGTGAGCAGATAGAGGGCGGTCAGCCGCCGCTCGTTGCCGATCTTCTTCGCGAATCCGGCGATCACGTCGGGATCCGACAGGTCTTCTTTCTGCGCAATGCGCGACATCGTCAGATGCTGCCCGACCAGGAACTCGATCAGCAGCTCGTCTTCGCGCTCGATGCCATGGTCGCGGCAGAAGCGCCGCGCCTCGCGTTCGCCGAGCACCGAATGATCGCCGCCGCGGCCCTTGGCGACGTCGTGGAACAAGGCGGCGACGAACAGCACCCACGACCGATCGAAGGTCGAGGCGAGCTGCGAGCAGAACGGGTATTCGTGGGTGTGTTCCGGAATGAAGAAACGGCGAACGTTTCGCAGCACCATCAGGATGTGCTGGTCGACCGTGTAGACGTGGAACAGGTCGTGCTGCATCTGGCCGACGATGCGGCGAAAAACCCAGAGGTAGCGACCGAGCACGCTGGTCTCGTTCATCAACCGGAAGGCGTGCGTCTGGCCGCCCGAGGCGCGGACCATCTTCATGAAGGTCGCGTGGTTCACCGGATCGCGGCGGAACTTGACGTCCATCAAGGTACGTGCGTTGTAGAGGGCGCGCAGGGTCCGCGCCGAGAGGCCCTTGGGCCCGATCGTCTGCTGGTAGACGAGGAAGGTCTCGAGGATGGCGTGCGGGTCGCGTTGGTAGAGGTCGTCGCTCACCACCTCGACCATGCCGCCGCGTTCGAGAAACTTCTCGTTGATCGGACGCATCGGCGCGTCTTGCAAGCCGTTGACGCGCTCCTCGATGTTGAGCATCAGGATCTGGTTGAGCTGCGTCACCGCCTTGGCCGCCCAGTAGTAGCGGCGCATCAGGCGCTCCGAAGCGCGTTGTCCGTGCGCGGCGTGATAGCCGAAGCTTTCGGCGACGGCCGTCTGCAGGTCGAACACGAGCCGGTCTTCGCGCCGACCGGCGATCACGTGCAGGCGGGCGCGGATCAGCTTGAGCACGCCCTCGTTGCGCTGCAATTGGCGCGTCTCGAACGGCGTGATGAGCCCGTGCGCCGCAAGCTGCTGCCAGGTACGGCCGAGCCCGGCGGCCCGCGCGACCCAGATGACGGTCTGAAGATCGCGCAGCCCGCCCGGGCTTTCCTTGCAGTTCGGCTCCAGCGAGTAAGGCGTGTCCTCGTACTTCTGGTGCCGCTGCTGCATCTCCAGCGTCTTGGCGCGCAAGAAGGCTTTGGCGTCCATCGCCGCCGCCGCCGCCCTCTGGAACGCCGAGAAGAGCTTGCGATCGCCGTCGAGAAAGCGCGCTTCGAGCAACGCCGTCTGCACCGTCACGTCGGACTGCGCCATCGCCACGCATCCCTCGACCGTGCGCACGCTCGAGCCGATCTCGAGTCCCGCATCCCAGCAGTCGGTGATGAAGTGTTCGGTGGCGCGGCGAATGGGTTCGAGTCCGGCGGTGCCGTCGACCGGCAGGAGCACGAGCACGTCGACGTCGGAATGCGGAAAGAGTTCGCCGCGCCCATAGCCGCCGACCGCCACCAGCGAAGCGCCGGCCGGCATGCCGGAATGGCGCCACAACTCCAGCAAGGTGACGTCGACCTGGCCGGCCAGCGAGCGCACCAGCGAGAGCGCGGCGCGCCCGGTCGGCCGTGACGCCGCGAAGCGCTCGAGCAACGCGGCCTTGCCGTCGCGAAAGCGGGCGCGTATCTCGGCCAGGCCGGATGGCTGCGGAACCGCCGTGTCGGTAGCGAGCACGGCGGTATCGCCGGCAGCGATCACGCGCCGCCGACGAAAGCCGGCAGTGGCGGCGAGCCGGACGAGAGTGTCATCACTTCGTAGCCGGTCTCGGTGACGAGCACCGTGTGCTCCCACTGCGCCGACAGCGACCGGTCGCGGGTGACGATGGTCCAGCCGTCGCCGGTCTCGCGGATCTCGCGCTTGCCGGCGTTGATCATCGGCTCGATCGTGAACATCATGCCGACCTTCAATTCGTCGAGCGTTCCGGGCCGGCCGTAGTGCAGCACTTGCGGCTCTTCGTGAAAGCGCGCGCCGATGCCGTGACCGCAAAACTCGCGCACGATTGAAAAGCCGTTGGTCTCGGCAAAGGTCTGGATCGCGTTGCCGATGTCGCCGAGGTGGGCGCCGGGCTTGACCTTGACGATGCCCTTCCACATGGCGTCGTAGGTGATCTGGACCAGGCGTTTGGCCGCGATCGAACCGGTGCCGACGACGAACATGCGGCTGGTGTCGCCGTGCCAGCCATCCTTGATGACGGTGACATCGATGTTGACGATGTCGCCGTTCTTGAGCGGCCGGTCGTTCGGGATGCCGTGACAGACCTGGTGGTTGATCGAGGTGCAGATCGACTTCGGGTAGGGCGTGTAGCCGGGCGGCGCGTAGTTGAGCGGCGCGGGAATGGCGCCCTGCACGTTGACGATGTGGTCGTGGGCCAGCTTGTCGAGCGCCTCGGTAGTGACGCCGGGCACGACGTGCGGGGTGAGCATGTCCAGCACCTCGGAAGCCAGCAGACCCGCGACGCGCATGGCCTCGACATCGGCGGGGCTCTTGATTGAAATCGCCATCGATGGATTATCGCATCGGGGCCCTAGAATCGCGGGTTTCCATGGGGCTTTGGCCGCTGCACCCGCGAGATGTCCAGCCGCAAGCATCTGCATCACTTCGAGGGCGGCAATGCGCTCTCCGACTTTCGCGCCAAGGCGCTGCTCGCGCGCCTGCAAGCCACGGTCGACAAGCTCGAATCGGTTCGCGCTCGCTTCCTGCACGTGG
>JAYSMB010000103.1:0-4563 GCA_043725065.1 Burkholderiales bacterium | reverse complement strand
CTTGAACTGGAACGCGACCGAGCCTTCGGCGCCGAGATGGCCGCCGTATTTGCTGAATGCGTGGCGCACCTCGGCCACGGTGCGGACCCGGTTGTCGGTGACGCAGTCGACGATGAGCGCGGCGCCGCCGATGCCGTAGCCCTCGTAGCGGATCTCCTCGTAGTGCATGCCTTCGAGGTTGCCGGTCGCCTTGTCGATGTTCTTCTTGATCGTGTCGGCCGGCATGTTCGAGCCCTTGGCTTTCTCGACCGCCAGGCGCAGGCGCGGGTTCATGGCCAGATCGCCGCCGCCATGGCGGGCCGCGACGACGATCTCGCGGATCAGGCGGGTCCAGACCTTGCCGCGTTTCTCGTCCTGGCGGCCCTTGCGGTGCTGGATGTTGGCCCACTTCGAATGACCAGCCATGAGGTTCGTTGCGGCCTGAGGCGCAGCCGTTGGATTGGGAAAGACAATGATTTTAGGGCGGCCCCACGCCGCCGTTTCAGCGTGGAAGCAACTGGCTGCCGAGGATCTCGCCGGCCGCCTGGCAGCCGACCAGGCCGATCGCTCAGAAGCGGGTCGTGAGTTGCGTCAGCCAGTCGGGCGACCGGTCGACCAGCCAGGTCTCCACGCCCCGGTCGAGGCCCGCGAGGATGACGACGCCGACGACCACGAGGCAAGCGCCGAGCACCCGCCGAGCCAGCTCGGCCGCGCCGAGCCCGACGCGGCGTGGCCCGCTGGCGACGCGCTGCGAAAGCCGGCCAAGAACGACCAGTGGCGTCGCCGCGCCGAGGCCGAACACGAGCATCAGTGCGGCGACCTCACCGAGCCGATGGCCCTCGGCGGCGAGCGTGCTGGCAGCGCCGAGCGTCGGCCCGACGCACGGCGTCCAGACCACGCCGAGGAGCAGTCCGACGACGAACTGGCCGGCCCAGCCACGGCCACGGACGCGTGCGAGCGCCGCACTGCCGCCGCCTGAGAAGCGCGAGGTGGCGCTCGCGAAGGCACGCTGCAGGAACGGCAGCGCCATCACCGCGCCGAAGACGATCAGGAAAGCGCCCGCGATGCGATGCAGCAGCGTGCTGTCGATGCCAAGCGAGAGACCGACCGTCGCGACGAACAGGCCGACGATCGTGAATGAGAGCGCGAGCCCGGCGGCCAGCGCCCACAAGCCCAGTCGATGCTGGGCAAGCGCGCTGGCGACGAGGATTGGCAGCAGAGGAACGACGCACGGCGACAGCGTCGAGAGCGCACCGGCGGCGAAACCGAAACCGAAGGTCGCGACGCCAAAGTCCATCCTGATTTGCCGGGTCCGGCCGTCGCTCGGCGTTCGCGCGGTCGGGGGCGGTTCAGTGCGCCTTGTCGAACAGTGCGGCGATCCCGGCCTTGCTGGTCTCTCCGGTCGAGCGAGCGACTTCCTTGCCGCCCTTGAAGACCACGAAGGTGCTCTGCTGCGAAACGCGCAACTGCTTCTTCAGTGCTGCTTCGGTGTCGTAGTCGGCGGCGAACAGCGTGACTTCCTTCATCTTCGGCTCCTTGAGGAGCGCGTCGACGATCGGCTTTTGGGCCTTGCAGGTGGGGCACCAGGAAGCCTGGAAGTCGACGATCACCGGGCGGCCGGCGGCCAGTGCCTTGTCGAACCCGGCCTGCGTGAACGCGGTCTCGCCAGCCGAGGCCAGCGAAGCAGCGAGCGTCAGCGCGATGGCGCCACCGAAGCGGGCGAGCGAAGCGAATTTCATCGTGATGTCCTCCTGTCCTTGCGGGTCAGATCCCACCGTACCACTCGTAGCCTTCGTCTTCCCAGTAGCCGCCCTTGCCGCCGCGGATCTGCGCGAAGCTCTCGACCAGCTCGATCGCGTCTACATACTTGGCCATCTTGTAGCCGAGCTGTCGCTCGACCCGGCAGCGCAGCGGCGCGCCGTTGATCACCGGCAACGCCTTGTCGTTCAGGTCGTAGGCGAGGATGGTCTGCGCGTGGTGCGCTTCGTCGAGGTCGATGCTCTCGTAGTAGTGCGAATCGTGACCGTCGAGGGACGGTCCGTCCATGGAATCGAAGCAACGGAAGACGACGAACCGCGCCTGCGCGGTCGGCTTGGCGGCGTCGAGCAGCGGGCCCAGGGGAACGCCCTTCCATTTGCCGATGCAGCTCCAGCCCTCGACGCAATCGTGGCGCGTGATCTGGGTTCGCGACGGCATCGCCCGCAACTGCTCTAGCGTGTACTCGGCCGGCGTCTCGACCAGCCCGCCCACCTTCAGCTTGTAGTCGGCGAAACCGGCCCGCCGCAGCGCCTTGTAGTCGGCATCCGTCGGGTCGAGCGTGCCATTGCCGCGAAAGTTGGCCGGCACGTCGCTCTGGCTGAATTCCTGGGCCATCGCCGGCTTCGGCGCAACGATCCTGCCGGCCGCGTGGCTGAGGTTCTGCGCGCTCTTCAGCGTCTCGACGAACGACGGGTTGTTCGACAACCGATCGCAACCCGCCAGCACCGCCGCACCCGCAGCCGCGACCGCGCCGCGCAACAGATGGCGGCGATCGCGCTGCCGGGCGCGGATGAGCGTGATGGTCCTGGTCATGACCGCAGCTCCTTTTTCGCGTGGTCGGCGGGCACCTTGTACCAGCCGGTGATCATCGAACGCATCTCGTTCCAGACACCGGCGACGATGACCTCGAACACGTGCACGAGCACGAACAGGACAAGGCCCATCGCCGCGAGGAAATGCAAGGATCGCGCCGATTGCCGGCCGCCCAGCAGATCGACCCAGCCGGTGAACACCGTATCGATGCGCGGCGACAGCGCCATGCCGGCCAGCACGATCAGCGGCAGCAGCACGAAGATGACGATCAGGTAGGTCAGGCTCTGCAGCACGTTGTAGCGCGTCGCGGCATCGCCGGTCGGATGCTTGAACCTGATGTGGTCGACGATCGAGCGGCCGATGTTCTTCAGCTCCAACTTCGTCGGCATCAGGTCACGCACGAGGTGCCTGCTGAAGACCGTGTAGAGCAGGTAGGCGATGCCGTTGATGACGAAGATCCAGGCGAAGAACAGGTGCCAGTGCCGGGCCATCGCCAGCCACTGCGGGCCGGGGATCGTCGCCCAGCTCGGGAAGCCCCGACCGGTCGTCCCGCCGTTGACCTTGGAAACGCCGAGCACGCCTGTGGTGGTGAAGTCGGTGCCGAGGATGCGCGTCTTGCCGACCGGTCCATTGGGCGTGTTCTCGCCATGCAGCAGCAGCCAGGGCTGCACGGTCACCGAGTCGTTGCCCCAGTACAGCGCCGGGTGGGCGTTGAAGATGTTGAGCCCGCTGCCGAGCAGGATGGTCAGGCAGACGACGTTGATCCAGTGCATCAGGCGCACCGGCAGGCGATGCCGGTAGATGCGCCGCGCCGAGGTCGCGGGAGCGGGAGCGGGAGCTGGCGGTGCGGCAGTCGCTGTCGTATCCATGCGGGAACCCCCTCTGTCTTGATCGAATGGAGCCTGGGCTAGCGTTATACGCGCCGGAGCGACTTCCTGAATTCACGCCCAGCCTCCACTTCGATAGGTCGACGCTGCGCATCGTTTCTTACAGGATCAGGGCACCGGCGTCATGCGCAGCTCGGGCCGCAACAGGACCCGCGCCACAGCCTCGACTCTGGCGATCACGCCGTGGGCCGCGTAGCCGGCCGGCGACTCCGGCTCGAGCGCGACAATCGCCAGATTGGCGAGCGGCTGCTCGAGCGAGACGTAGTAGCTGGTGCCGGGAACGTCGATCAGCACCGGCTGCGTCTGCACGCGCAGGCGAACCGCCGATTCGCCGCCGTCGCCGGTTACGGTGCTGCGGCCGGTTTCGCGATAGGTCTCGCCACGCATTTCGCCGGCGGCGTCGAGTTGCTGGACCTCGACGCCGAGCAGTCGCAGGCGGCGCACGGCATCGTTCTCGCTGGCGGCGAGCCAGTAGCCGCACGGCCGCGGCCGGCTTCTCAGCACGCGCAGCTCGAGCGAGGAATCCCAGGCGACGGTCACGCGCCGGATCGCGCCGCTTTGCGGGTCGAGCATCGCCAGGGCGTACTCGCTCGGCGTGCGTTCGGCGTCTATCACTGCTTCGCCCTGGCAGGCACCCGCCGTCACCTCGCGCTCGACGAACTGGCGCAGCTTGACCAGGTCGTCGGCGCGACGGGCGGCGATGGCAAGCACGCTGCCGACCGCGCTGACCTGGACCTGGACCCGGCGCTTGAGGTCGGTGCGGCCGAGGCCGCCGCCGCGGCTCTCGACGATCAGGCTCACGGCGTTCTTCAGCCCGTTCGCGTTGCGCCCGATCTGTGCACCGACGCCGCCCATCGCGACCCTGCGGTCGGCGGGATCGACGCTCACCGTGTGATACCAGTCGGTCGCGAATCCCGCCGCATTCAGGCTGGCCGCGAGTGGCGCCCGGAACCACTCTTCGGCCGCCTTGGTGACGAAGCGCGGCAGGTTGCCCACCGTCGCGTACTGCAGCAAGGCGTCGAAGCGCTGCACCGCGCCGAACTTCTGCTGGTATCGGCCGATCGCCAGGAACTCATGGGAATCGACCACCACCATCGGCCGATAGTCGCGCACGAGCTGCGCCTGG
>JAYSMB010000102.1:0-8491 GCA_043725065.1 Burkholderiales bacterium | reverse complement strand
GCGCGCGACGTTCACCTGGCCGCCTGGCACCTCGACGATCTGCCCGCGGCGGCGATCGACGAGCTGCGCGTCGTCGCCGAGCGCCAGGCCGGCGACGCGACCCGCCTTCTCTATGCCTTCCGCGTCAGCCACGACGGCGGCGAGATCGCGACCGGCCGGCTGGCCGTCATCCTCAACGCGATCGACTCCCCATGAACACCGAACCTTCGATGCAGCGACGCGCCCTCGTCACCGGAGCCAGCGGCGGCATCGGTCGGGCGATTGCCGAACGCCTGGCTCGCGACGGTGCGCACGTGATCGTCCATGCCAACACCCGCCTCGAGGCGGCGCAGGCGATCGTGGCCAGGGTCGTGGCCGAGGGCGGCAGCGCCGAGGCGGTCGCCTTCGACGTGACCGACCGCGCTGCGACGCAGGCGGCCTGCGAACAGCTCGTCGCCGCTGCCGGTGCGATCCAGATCGTCGTCAACAACGCCGGCGTTCACGACGACGCGGCGTTCCCGGCCCTGCGGCACACGCAGTGGAGTCGGGTCATCGACGTCTCTCTGAACGGCTTTTTCAACGTCACGCAAGCGCTGGTCATGCCGATGATCCGCACGCGCTGGGGGCGGATCGTCAACCTCTCTTCAGTGGCGGCGATCGCCGGCAACCGCGGCCAGGTGAACTACGCCGCCGCGAAGGGTGCGATCAACAGCGCGACCAAGGCGCTGGCGCTCGAGCTGGCCAGCCGCGGCATCACCGTCAACGCGGTCGCGCCGGGCCTCATCGACACCGGCATGGCGGCGGCGGTCGATCGCGCGACGATCGAGAAGATCGTGCCGATGAAGCGCGCAGGCAGCGCTGCCGAAGTAGCGGCACTAGTCGCCTTTCTCGCGTCGAACGACGCCGCCTACATCAGCGGCCAGGTCATCTCGATCAACGGCGCAATGATCTGATCCCGGTGCGGCCGGCAGGCTCACGCCCCGGCCGTATGCCCGACGCCTATTTCTTCGGCGCCGCTTGACCCTCGCCGGCCGGAATCAGCTCGCCTTTCTTTTCGGCCTCGCGGGTCTCGGCCTTGCGCTCCGCGCGACTCCTGGTCGTCGGCTTGGCCCGGTCGGCGTTGTCGGCCTTCTGCGTCGGACCGGCCTGGGCCAGGGCGCCGGCCTTGCGCGCCTCGAGCGTCTCGGCCTTGCGCTGCGCCCGCGTCTTGGCCGGGCCGGATGCGTCGCTGTTGACGACCGGTGCGCCGCCTTGCCCGGCGGGCGTGAGTTGACCGGATTTTTCGGCGGCGCGCGTTTCGGCCTTCACCTGCGCTCGCGACAACGGCGCCGAGGCCTGGGCCATGGCCGATTGCCAGCAGAAAGTCGCCACCACGGCAACCGCGGCCACCAGAACGGATTTCGAGGACATCGTCTCTTCCTTTGAATTGCGGGCGTCGCGCTCGCGTCGCAAGTTTCGCCGCATCGGGGATTCGCCACAAGTGCCGAACGGGGTAGCTGCCGCTAAACCTCGCGATTTCCAAACGGCGGCCGGCCGGCGAGCCGACGTGCCAGCAGCGAGGGCAGGCGCAGCACAAAGCCGAGCATCAGGCGAAGATGCATCCAGGTCAGCAGGACGTTGTCGCGACCGTAGCGAAAGTGCGACACGCCGCCTTCTTCGGCACGCAGGTACTTCACCGGCGCCGCAACGTTGATCGGCGAAACGCCGCGCCAGGCCAGGCGCACGACCGCTTCGGTGTCGAAGTCGAAGCGACGCATCCAGCGCTGGCCTTGCATCACGTCGACCAGCGGTGCGATCGGGTAGACGCGAAAGCCGTAGAGCGAGTCGGCTATGCCGGCGCCCAGGGTTTCGAGGTTGGTCCACCAGTTCGAGATGCGCCGGCCGCGCACCCGCAGCAGCGGCGCCGACGCATCGAAGACCGGCCGGCCGAGGACCATCGCGCCGGGCCTGGCCATCGAGTCGCGCATGAAATCCGGGATCAGATCGGCCGGGTGCTGGCCGTCCGAGTCCATCGTCAACGCATGCGTGAAGCCGGCGGCGCGGGCGCCCTGCAAGGCGTGCAGCACGGCCGCCCCCTTGCCGGTGTTGGCAGGCAGGATCTCGACGCGCAACTCCGGGTCGCCGGCCGCGAGTTGGCGCAAGCCCTCGGCCGTGCCATCGTCGCTGCCGTCGACGACGACCCAGACGGGAGACCACGCGGCGCGCGCCGCCCGCACCGTGGCGTACACCGTCGCCCCGGCGTTGTAGCTGGGGATGATGACGAGATGGGTTCGCGAAGAAATCATTCGCCGAGTTCGCGCGCGAAGTAGCCTTCCAGTCGGCGCAGCAGCGCCCGGTGATCGGGCTCGTGGGCGAAGCGCTCGCCGAGTCGCAAGTGGATGACCACCGGCAACGGTGGCGGCCGCAGCAGCGGCCAGCCCTTGGTCAGGTAGGGCGACTCGCTCTCGATGATCACGGTCTGGATCGGCACCTGCGCGAGATGGGCGATCAGCGTGATGCCCGCCTTGAAGTCGTTGACCGGTTCCTTGACGGTTCGCGTGCCTTCCGGAAAGAGCACGAGCTGCCCGCCCTCTTTCAGACTGGAGACGGCGTCGCGCATCATGCCGCGCCCCGCGTCGTTGCGGATGTAGCGCGCCAGGCGCGCTCCGCCACCGAGGAAGACGTTGCGCAGCAGTTCGGCTTTCATGATGCACACGCCGCGCGGCAGGCGCGCCACGACGAGTAGCGCGTCGAGCATGGTCGGATGATTGGCGGCGACGATGAGGCCGCCCGGTTCTTCACGCAAAACGTCGAGCGCGCTCGAGTCGATGCGCATCATGCGCAGCGCGGCGGCCGTCGCCCAGGCCGCGCGATAGATGAATGAGATCATGGTGCGCCCGATGCGCGTTCCGGCGCGGCGCGGTAGCAGCAGCATGAGTGGCGGTGCGATCAGACTCCAGACCAGCGACATCAGGCCGAGTTGCGCGATCACGAGCGCGAACCGCAGCCGGTGCAGCGGGCCGGACACGGCATGCCGCGTCGCCGCCGTCACTCGTCCATCACCACGCGCTGACTCGAGACCGCGAAGATCCATGAAATGCCCAAGCCCGCGGTGAACGAATGTTCGCGCCGCACCAGCGGGCTCGCGTCGAAGGCGGCGCCATGCAGGTCGTCGTAGCGCACGAAGCCGCCGAGCCATGCGCTGCCCAGTCGCCGCGAGAACGCGCTGACGGCACGCCAACCGGCGTAGCCGCCCGGCGCACCGTAGGCCGGGCGCGATGCGGCGATGAACTCGGGTGCGACGCCATAGAAGTGCTCGTGATAGCGCCGGTCGGCAAACAGCGGGCCGGCCAGCAGGCCGAGGTTCCAGTGCCCGGCGAAATTGCGCACGTCGAGGTTCAGGTTCGGAGAAAAGGTCGTGCCGATCACGCGCGGCGAGCTCTGCAGGGTGATCGCCTCGCGCACCGGCAGGCGCAGGTCGAGCTTGAACTGGCGATCGGTCGACTGCCAGAGCTCGACGTTGAGGTTGGGCCCGATCTCGAACGTGCCGGGCAGGTCGGGCATGCCCTGACGCGCGTCGCTGCCCTTGCTGCGCGTCGGCACCGAGGCCGAGAGGCTCACGTCGACGACGATCCGTCGCCCGGCGAAGAGGATCGCGCGCGCACCGTCGCGGTCGGCACGCAGGAACCTGCCGCGATAGGCGACGAAGGGCAGCGGCAAGGCATAGGTGCTCGACTGGTCGGAGCCGCGGTAGTCGGGGAAGCGCACCGCGGCGACGCCAAGGCCGAGTTCCCAGAGCGGCTCGCTCACGCCCGAGATGGGCACCGCGGGATCGCTCGCCTTCGCCACGTTGCCGTCGACCACTGGCCCGGGCAGGGGCAGCTCGTCGGCGCGGACCGGGGAGGCCGTGACCAGCGTGGCGAGCCACAAGCCGACGAGACCCGCGAACCGCGTCCTGCAAACGGCGATCACGACGCCGGCACCTCGGCGTCGCGGATGTTGAGGCGCCTGCGCTTCCAGAACGCCCAACTCCGGCCCAAGTTGCCTAGCGACACCATGAAGTACAAAAACTTCAGGGCGAGGATCGAAGGCCATATCGGCGTCTTGCCGAAGATGTCTCCGGCCAGCAGCGAGATCAGCGCTTCTTTCACGCGAAACGGGTTCCGCGGCCCCATGAAGAACTCGCGCATGGTCGGGCTCGAGACGCGGAAGATGAACCACGAAAACTCGCGTGGACCGTGCCGCATGATCCGGTCGAAGCGGCGCCGCGCCGCCGCCGCCCGGCGTGGCCTGTCGAGCGTGGTCTCGACCACGTCAACACCGACGAAGCCGCTTTGCATCGCCAGGTAGACGCCCGAGGAGAACACCGGGTCGATGAAGGCGTAGGCGTCGCCGAGCAACAGGTAGCGCTCGCCGCTGGAGATCGTGCTGCTGTACGAATAGTTGCCGGTTGCATGAACTTCGGAAACGAGCTCGGCGCCGGCCAGCCGCTCGGCGAGCGCAGGGCACAACGCGATCGTGTCGCGGAAGAATTCCGGCAGCGGCTTGCCGCCTCGCGATTTCAGGTAGTAAGGCCAGCAAACGGCGCCGATGCTGGTCACGCCATCGGCAAGCGGGATCAGCCAGAACCAGCCGTGGTCGAACCAGAAGATCGTGATGTTGCCCTCGAGCTTGCCCGCAAGCCGCTGGGCACCGGTGAAATGTCCATACAGCGCCGAGCTGTTGTGCTTGGGGTTCTTCTCCTTGCAACGGAACTGGTTGGCCAGCATCGTGTCCCGGCCCGTCGCGTCGACGAGAAAGCGCGTGCGCCAGGTCTTCTTTGCGCCGTCGTCGAGCTCGGCATCGACCGTCGCACCTTCCGTGTCGAATTCGATCCGGCGAACACGGCAGCCTTCGAGGGTTCGAGCGCCCTTCTTCGCGGCATTGCGAAACAACAGTTCGTCGAGCTCGGAGCGACGCACCTGCCACGCATAGGGCATCGACTTGTCCCACGCTTCGGCGAACTCGATCATCGCCCGACGGTCGTGGTCGGGCGAGACGAACTCGACGCCGAACTTGGCCATGCCGAAGTGCTCGACCTCGGCGCGAACGCCGAGCCGGTCGAACAACTCGGCGTTGGCCGGCAGCAGCGACTCGCCGATGTGAAAGCGCGGATGGTGCGTCTTCTCGAGGAGCACCACGTCGCGGCCGCGCTCGCCGAGCAGCGCCGCGATCGTCGAGCCTGCCGGTCCCCCGCCGACGACGAGAACCTCGCAATCGAAAGCCGGCAGCGCCCGCGGCGGGGCGGCGCGGGGAATCGCGTGAGGCTCGGACGGCGTCGGCATGTCGGTTTCGGAGCGGCGGCCAGCGCGGCTTCGGCCGCCCTCGAGCGCCGCTCGAATGAAGGCCGGATTCTATCGTCGGGGTGCGTGGGCTCCCCTCGCCGCTTGCCCAGGGAATGGCGTGGTATCGATCGGCCTCGCGGCTCGATGCGACGCGGCGCCCGAGCCCGTCAACGCGACGGCAGAGCGCGGAACTCCGGCGAGGCTTCGGCGGCAGCGCTGTGCGCGGCGAGCACCGGAAATGCCGTCGCCACCGCGAACCGCGGCAACACGGCTGCACGAATTCCCAGGTCACCGCAACGGTGACGCCGGCCTAGGTGATCGAATCGCTGGTCGCAGCGCACGGCCCCTTCGCAAGCTCGCCTTCGAGCTGGGCGAAAGCGGCGCCCAGCTGGCCGCGCACGCGATCGGTCCACGGTGCGTGCTGCTCGACCGGACGCGGCGTTCTCTCGTAGCCGAACTGGCGAAAGACCGAGATCGACCGGTGTTCGAACGGTAGTCCCAGCAGCTTCAGCGAGATCGCGACGCGCCGCACATAGGGCGAATCGAGCATGCCGATCAATTGCATCGTGTCGCCTCGACTCGCCCACCATGGGAACGGCTATGCCGGACCGCTCGCGGTCGACTCGTATTCGATGCCGCCGGTGAACGGAACGATCACGTTGTAGATGGCACAACCGATCACGACGCCGATGTATCCCATCACAAGATAGATGAGCGGAAAGATGATGATCATCCAGATCGGCATGCCGGCCTGGCCGGCGCCGAACAACGACGCGAGCAGGAAGAACGGGACGAGAAAGATGAGCGAGCTGACGGCCATCAAGACGGCCAGGACCTTCGCGTTCTGGTGCGGTGAAAACCGCGCGACTTGTTGTTTCATTGCAAAGCGCCTCCTTCGCGCCGGCATGGACTTTCGTCACATGCGGCCGGTCGGTCAAGGCAAATCGCGACTACGCTTACATACGCGTCTCCGCGCCCGCCCCGCCGGCCCGGCGCTGAAGCGATGTGGGCCGGCCGCTGCCCCGGTCGGGGGTTCCCCCGAGGCGCACCGGGCGCGTGGCGACAAGACAATCCATCCCAACATAGGAGACATACCGTGAAGAACATGAAACTCATGCTCGCAGGAGCGATGTTCGGTCTGGTCGCCGCATCGACGCAGGTCAGCGCGCAGGACAAGGGAACCGTCGGCGTCTCGATGCCGACGAAATCGTCGGCGCGCTGGATCACCGACGGCGACAGCATGGTCAAGGAGCTGAAGGCCAAGGGCTACAAGGCCGACCTGCAGTACGCCGACGACGACATTCCGAACCAGCTGGCGCAGATCGAGAACATGGTGACCAAGGGCGCCAAGGTCCTCGTCATCGCGGCGATCGACGGCACGACGCTGTCGAACGCGCTGCAACGGGCGGCCGACAAGGGCGTCAAGGTCATCGCCTACGACCGGCTGATCCGCGGCTCGAAGAACGTCGACTACTACGCCACCTTCGACAACCTCCAGGTCGGCGTGTTGCAGGCGCAGTCGATCGAGAACGTGCTCGGCCTCAAGAGCGGCAAGGGCCCGTTCAACGTCGAGCTGTTCGGCGGTTCGCCCGACGACAACAACGCCTTCTTCTTCTACGACGGTGCGATGTCGGTGCTCAAGCCCTACATCGACTCCGGCAAGCTGGTCGTGCGCAGCAAGCAGATGGGCATGGACAAGGTCGGCACGCTGCGCTGGGACGGTGCCGTGGCGCAGGCCCGCATGGACAACCTGCTGAGCGCCTACTACACGTCAGGGCGTGTCGACGCGGTACTGTCGCCCTACGATGGCCTCTCGATCGGCATCCTGTCTTCGCTCAAGGGCGTGGGCTATGGCACGCCGAAGCAGGCCTACCCGGTGGTGACGGGGCAGGACGCCGAGATCGCCTCGGTCAAGTCGATGCTGCGCGGCGAGCAGACCTCGACGATCTTCAAGGACACGCGCGAGCACGCGAAAGTCACGGTGACGATGATCGACGCGATGCTGAGCGGCAAGACCGTGCCGATCAATGACACCAAGACCTACAACAACGGGCTCAAGGTCGTGCCCTCGTACCTGCTCAAGCCGGTCGGCGTCGACGTCTCGAACTGGAAGCAGATCCTGATCGGCAGCGGCTACTACACAGAAGCGCAGATCAAGTAGCAGGGCGGGACTTCGCCACGCGCGCCGCCGGCGTGCGGGCGATGCGCAGGGTTGGATGACGAATGGCGGCGATGGATGTGATTCTCGAGATGCGGGACATCCGCAAGACGTTTCACAGCGTCGCTGCGCTCGACAAGGTCAACCTGACCGTGCACGCCGGCGAGATCCACGCCGTGGTCGGCGAGAACGGGGCCGGCAAGTCGACGCTGATGAAGGTGCTGAGCGGCGTCCACCCGTACGGCAGCTACTCGGGCGAGATCCGCTTCGAGGGCGAGGAACGGCGCTTTCGCGACATCGCCGACAGCGAGGCGCTCGGCATCATCATCATCCACCAGGAGTTGGCGCTGGTGCCGCTGCTGTCGATCGCGGAAAACATCTTTCTCGGCAACGAGCAGGCGCGGGCCGGCATCATCGACTGGGTCAGCTCGTACAAGAAGACCCAGGCCTTGCTCGCCAAGGTGGGCCTGAAGGAAGCGCCGGGCACGCTCGTCACGCACCTCGGCATGGGCAAGCAGCAGCTCGTCGAGATCGCCAAGGCGCTGGCCAAAGAGGTCAAGCTGCTGATCCTCGACGAGCCGACGGCCAGCCTGAACGAAAGCGACAGCGATGCCTTGCTGTCGCTGCTGCTCGAGTTCAAGGCGCAGGGCATTTCGTCGATCCTCATTTCGCACAAGCTCAACGAAATCTCGCGCGTGGCCGACGCGATCACCATCCTGCGCGACGGCTCGACCGTCGAGACGCTCGATTGCCGGGCCGAGCCGGCGCGCGAGGACCGCATCATCAAGGGCATGGTCGGCCGCGAAATGGCCGACCGCTATCCCCGGCGTACGCCGAAGGTCGGCGAGGTCGTGTTCGAGGTGCTCGACTGGCACGCATACCACCCGATCCACGCCGATCGCGAGGTGGTCAAGGGCGTGAGCCTGAACGTGCGGCGCGGCGAGATCGTCGGTATCGCCGGCCTGATGGGCGCCGGCCGTACCGAGCTGGCGATGAGCGTGTTCGGCCGCTCGTACGGCCAGCGAATCGGCGGCCGGGTGCTGAAGAACGG
>JAYSMB010000101.1:0-1992 GCA_043725065.1 Burkholderiales bacterium | reverse complement strand
CTCAAGAAAGCGCCTGCGCCGTTGAACTCGGCGTGCGGGTTGCGCTTGGGGTCGGCGTAGACGCCGTGATTCGGTGTGCCGCACAACACTGCGTGCGAGACCTTGCCCGCGCCGTCGCCGTTGGTGAGGTAGTTGCGCACCGCGTTGCCGCCGCGCGAGTTGGCGACGAGCACGACCTGGCGCGCGCCGGTGGCCATGAGCAGCTGGTCGACCTGCAATGCGAGGTAGGCCATGTTCTCGGCGGTCGAACTGCGGCCGGGTTGCGCTTTGAAGTCGTCGTCGCGCGCGAGCGGGTAGGGAATGTCGATCGCACGCAGCCGCTCGCGCGGCCAGCCGCTGGATTCGAACCGCCACAGCGTCGTCATCCACAGCGCCGCCGAGTCGCCGTTGCCGTGCACGAACACGATCGGCGGTGGCGACTCGATGCGGCGGTTGCTGCTCGCACAGGCGCCGAGCACAGTCGTGGCCGCGGCGGTGATCAACAGGTGGCGGCGGGTGAGGGGCGGGGTGGGCGTCATGGTCGATGTCTTGGCAGAGGAATGGAGATCGGCTGGCGACCTCGGGAAGTGCAGCTGCGCGAACGGCTTCGAGCCGTGCGCGTGGTCTTTGCCGATCAGGCGAACACACCGGCCTTTTCGGTCATGCGCGCCGAGACTTCGCCGAGCTGGTGCAAGGAGTCGCCATAGCTCATCTCCAACACGGTGAGGCGCTTGAAGTAGTGGCTCGCGACGTATTCATCGGTCACGCCGATGCCGCCGTGCAGCTGAATGCATTGCTGACCGACGAAGCGCATCGACTGCCCCAGCTGCAGCTTGGCCTGCGCCACGGCGCGACGCCGCGCGGCCGATGCCTCGCCGAGCTTGAGGCTCGCGAAGTAGCTCATCGATCGCGCGAGTTCGAGCTGCATCTTCACGTCGGCCATACGGTGCCGCAGCGCCTGGAAAGTGCCGATCGACACGCCGAATTGCTTGCGCGTGTTCATGTACTCGACGGTGATCTCGACCAGCTTGTCCATCGCGCCGACAGCCTCGGCGCAGAGCGCGGCGATGCCGACGTCGACCGCGTGCTCGAGCGCGGCGAAGGCCGGGCCGGCCGCCAGCAGCTCGATCGCGTCGGCGCGTTCGAGCGTGAGGTCGGCGGCGGCGGCGCCGTCCTGGGTCGGGTAGCCACGAACCGCCACGCCCAGCTCGCCGTTCGAGACCAGAAAGAGCGCCACACCGGCCGGGTCGTCGACGACACCGCTGACCCGCGCCGGCACGATGAAGGCGCCGACATGCGCGCCGGCCGGCACCAGCGTCTTGGCGCCGGTGAGCTGCCAGGTGCCGCCGGCGTTGATGGCCCGCGTCTGCACATTGGCGAGCTTGTAGCGCGCGGTGCGCTCTTGGTGTGCGAGCACGACGCGCTCTTCGCCTTCGGCGATACCCTGCAGCCAGAGCGCCGCCGAGGGCGCATGGCCGGCATCGAGCAGGCGAGTCGCGACCAGCGAGACGGCCGCGAACGGCTCGATCACGATGCCGCGGCCGAGCTCCTCCATCACCACCATCGCATCGATCGGCCCCAGGCCCATGCCGCCGTTGGCCTCGCTCACGCCGAGCCCGAGCAGCCCGAGTTCGCCGAGTTCCTTCCACGCTGCTTTCGAGAAACCGCCCTCGGCGACGATGCTGCGCCGGCGCTCGAAGGTGTAGGCCTTGTCGACCCACTTGCGCACCGAGTCGCGCAGCATCTCCTGGTCGTCGTTGAAGTCGAAATCCATGTCGGTTTCCTTGTGTTGTCTCGCGGACCTGTGGCGTCGGTCAGCCGAGCACGGTCTGGGCGACGATGTTGCGCTGCACTTCGTTGCTGCCGCCGTAGATCGTCGTCTTGCGCATGTTGAAGTAGGTGCCGGCAAGAGGTGCGACGAAAGCGCCGGCGGCGAGGTTGCCTTGCCAGCCGGCCTCCATCGCTTCTTTGATGAACGGCACCGCGGCCGGGCCGGCGGCCAGCATCAAGATC
>JAYSMB010000100.1:0-2260 GCA_043725065.1 Burkholderiales bacterium | reverse complement strand
CGAGCGCGCGGTCTTCTGATGCGTCGCCGTTCTGCGTCGCCGTGCCGTGGGCGTTGACGTAGCCGATGTCGCCGGCCGCGAGGCCGGCATCGGCGAGCGCGGCACGGATCGCGCGAGCCTGGCCGGCAGGATCGGGATTCGTGATGTGCATGCCGTCGCAGTTGGTGGCGTAGCCGACCAGCATCGTCTCGGCCGCCGCGCCGCGCGCCGCCGCATGCGCGGTCGATTCGAGGACGAAGGCCGCCGCCGCCTCGCCGAGCGCGAAGCCGGCGCGGTCGGCGGCGAACGGCCGGCACGAGGCGGCGACGGCCGCGGCGTCGGCCGCGTCGGCACCGATCGGCGCCAGCACGCGCATCGCCTGCCAGCTCGCGAGCACGCCCGGCGTCAGCATCGCTTCGCTGCCGCCGACCACGGCGACGTCGATCCAGCCGGCGCGGATCGCCCGCATCGCCTCGCCGATCGCGACCGCCGACGAGGCGCACGCGCAGGCGTAGGCGAGAGCCGCGCCGCGCGCGCCGAAGAGCAGGGCGATCTCGGCGACCGGTGCGTTCGGCATCGTCGTCAGCACGCTGGTCGGCCGCATCCGGCGCCGGTCGGCGTAGACGGTGCGGCAGGTGGCCTCGAAAGTCGCCGCGCCGGCCATCCCGCTGCCCCAGAAAATGCCCAGCCGCTCGGGGTCGAAGGTTCCGGCTACGAGTCCCGCGGCCCGCGCCGCATCGCGTGCCGCGGCGAGCGCCATGGCGGTCGCACGGTCGAGTGGAACGCGTGAAGGCGCCACATCCGCGGCAGCGTCGAAATCGGCTGACGCGACGGGCACTGGCGGCAGCTCGATGCCGGGCAGATCGAGCGCTCGCGCGCGCACTGACGAACGCCCCGAGAAAAGCGCGGCATCGAAGGCCGCCAATGTGTTGCCGATCGGGCTGATCACGCCCGCACCGGTGACGGCAACGGGCGCGCCGCGCTTCGGGCTATGCGGCAGCGGCATGGCTCGCCGGCTTCGCCGCAATCGCCTCTTCCAGCAATTGCGACAGTCGCAGAAGCGTCACGCCGGCCTGCCGAGGGTCGAGCTTGTCTTCAGGGATACGGACGTCGAAGCGGTCCTCGACCGCGAACACGAACTCCATGAGGGCAAGCGAATCGAGGCCGATCTGCTCGAGAGTGGTCTGCGGATGAATCTTCTCCGGATCGACCTTGAATTTGTCCACGAGCACGGACGAGATGGCATCGAAGGTGGGACGATTCATGCGGCTACGGCAGCAAAGATGGGCAAGCGCACATCTTATGTCCCGCGCCCGATGCGGCGCTTGCGCCGAAGGCAGAATCGACCTGGCTCGCACTACCGCTCGCTTGACCTCCACCCGTGCCGCCGACCTCCCTAGCCCTCCCCTTTGCCGACGCCTCGGGTGCCGCGCCCCTGGCCGAGCGCCTGCGCCCGAAGTCGCTCGACGAAGTGATCGGCCAGCGGCATCTGCTCGGTCCCGGCAAGCCCTTGCGCGTCGCCTTCGAATCCGGGCGGCTGCATTCGATGATCCTGTGGGGCCCGCCCGGCACCGGCAAGACGACGCTGGCGCGCCTCATGACAGACGCCTTCGATGCCCAGTTCATCGCCATGTCGGCCGTGCTCGGCGGCGTCAAGGACATCCGCGAAGCGGTCGAGCGTGCGCTGGCGGCGCAGGCGCAGGGCCGGCGCACCGTCATCTTCGTCGATGAAGTGCATCGCTTCAACAAGAGCCAGCAGGACGCTTTCCTGCCGCACGTCGAGTCGGGGTTGCTCACCTTCATCGGCGCTACCACCGAGAACCCGTCGTTCGAAGTGAATTCGGCGCTGCTGTCGCGGGCCACGGTCCATGTGCTGAAGAGCCTGAGCGACGCCGATCTCGCGACGCTGCTCGAACGCGCCCGCGCACTGCTGGCGGCGCCGCCGATGACCGACGCCGCGGCCACGCGCCTGACCGGCTACGCCGACGGCGATGCGCGGCGCCTGCTCAATGCCTACGAAAACCTGGTCGTCACCGCCAGGGATGCCACGGAAATCGACGAGCGCTTGCTCGAGCAAGCCCTGGGCGAACAGCTCCGGCGCTACGACAAGGGCGGCGAGCAGTTCTACGACACCATCTCGGCGTTGCACAAGGCCGTGCGCGGCAGCGACCCCGACGCCGCTCTGTACTGGTTCGTGCGCATGCTCGATGGCGGCGTCGACCCGCGCTACGCTGCGCGCCGCCTGGTGCGCATGGCCAGCGAAGACATCGGCCTGGCCGAC
>JAYSMB010000099.1:0-9507 GCA_043725065.1 Burkholderiales bacterium | reverse complement strand
TATCTCGCGCCCGGGTGTGCGCGCCGAATACGGAGACACGATGGCCTTCGGCGGCGGTCGGAAATCCTCGTCGTCGCGCGAGCGTTCGCGCGGCGCACGGCGCGCCGGCGCGTCGTCGTCGAGCTCGAGCGGCTCGATCTCGATCTTCTTCTTGATCAGCTTTTCGATGTCGTCGACCAGGCGCGTGTCGTCGCGCGAGACCAGCGTGATCGCCAGACCCGAGGCGCCGGCGCGACCGGTGCGGCCGATGCGGTGGATGTAGTCCTCGGCGTTGTACGGAACGTCGAAGTTGAAGACCGCAGGCAGGTCGACGATGTCGAGGCCGCGCGCCGCGACGTCGGTGGCGACGAGCACGTCGACCGCACCGGCCTTGAAAGCCTCGAGCGCCTTCAGCCGCTCGTCCTGCGACTTGTCGCCGTGCAGCGCGTTGGTGCGCAGCCCATCGCGCTCGAACGAGCGCGCCAGGCGCGCACAACCGAGCTTGGAGTTGACGAAGATCAGCGCCTGCGTGATCGAGCGCTCCTTCAGGAGCTTGAGCACGGCGCGACGCTTGTCGTCGGTCGCGACGCTGTAGAAGTGCTGTTCGACGTTGGTCGCGGTCGCGTTCGGCCGCGCCACCTCGACCATCAGCGGATCCTGCAGATAGCTTTCGGCAAGGCGCCGGATCTCCGGTGAGAAGGTCGCCGAGAAAAGCAGCGTCTGGCGCTGCTTCGGCAGGTACGAAAGGATGCGCTGCAGGTCGGGCAAGAAGCCGATGTCGAGCATGCGGTCGGCTTCGTCGAGCACGACGTACTCGACCTGGTTAAGCACGCAGTTCTTGGCTTCGATGTGATCGAGCAGCCGGCCCGGCGTGGCGACCAGCACCTCGACGCCCTGCTTCAGCTCGAGCGTCTGCGGCTTCATGTCGATGCCGCCGAAGACGACGGCGACGCGCAGCTTGGAGTGCGCGGCATACCCCTTGATGTTGTCGGCCACCTGATCGGCCAGCTCGCGGGTCGGCGCGATGACGAGGGCACGCACCGGATGCCTGGCCGGCGACATGCTCGAGGTCTCGTGCGGCAGCATCTTGTGCAGCAGCGGCAGCGAGAACGCTGCGGTCTTGCCGGTGCCGGTCTGTGCCGCGCCCATGATGTCGCGGCCGGCCAGCACGAGCGGAATCGCCTTGGCCTGGATCGGCGTCATCGTCGTGTAGCCCTGGTCGGCGACGGCGCGCTGGAGCAGCGGCGAAAGGCCGACGGACGAGAACTTGAGGGATTCGGGATTGGGGGCCGGTTGGTCGGCCGGATCGTGTGCTGCGCCGACAACCGGCGTTTCAGGGTGTGTTTCGTTCATATTCCAATTATCGCGCCGGGGCCAGATCGGTGCTTCGCGAGGGGATCGCTTCCTAAATGGCGATCGGAAGCACACCTTGGCCCCGCGACTTGACTCACGGGCTTGACGAAAATCCGCATATTGATGCATTCGCATCAATATGCTAAGATGCGGAAATGCGTACTACACTCGACCTCCCCGACGCCCTGCTTCGTCAACTCAAGGCCAAGGCGGCGCTCGAGGGAACGAGCCTCAAGGCCCTCATGCGCAACCTCGTCGAGAAAGGGTTGCGGGCGCCAGCGGAGCAGTCACCCGAAACCCTGGCAAAGGCCGTGCCCCTGCCCTCGATCCGGCTCGGCCGGCGCTTGACGCTCGCCCGCCCAAGCAACGCTTCGTTGTTCGAATTGCTCGATGACTGACCGCGACATGGGTGTCACAACGCGCGGCACGGCCGGCGATCTGCTCGACGTCAACGTGTGGCTCGCACTCGCCATCGAGGAGCATCCTCATCACGTCGCCGCCGCCTCGTATTGGAATCGACACGCCGAAGGGACGCGGCTGTTCTGCCGATTGAGCGCAATGAGCCTGGTCCGCCTGCTGACCCATCCCAAGGTCATGGCCGACAAGCCCCTGACGCTCGGCAAGGCCTGGGCGCTCTATCGGGCTTTCTCGGCCTTGCCCGGCGTGGCGATGCTGGGCGATCCGGACGGACTCGACGCCGAACTCGACGCGCTCGTTACGGCGAAGTTGCCTGCGCGGTTGTTCACCGACGCCTATTTCGCAGCCCTCGCGCGCAACGCACAAGCACGACTCGTGACCTTCGACAAGGACTTCGAACGATTCGACCGTCTCGCGATGCTGCGCCTCTCGTCCAGCGAGCACTGAGAGCCATGATCCTCGTCACCGGCGGGGCCGGCTTCATCGGCTCCAACTTCGTCCTCGACTGGCTCGCGCAGAGCTCCGAGCCTCTGGTCAACCTCGATGCGCTGACCTACGCCGGCAACACCGAGAACCTGGCATCGCTTGCGGGCGACGCCCGCCACGTCTTCGTGCGTGGCGACATCTGCGACCGTGCGCTTCTCGATCGCCTGCTCGCCGAACATCGGCCCCGAGCCGTCGTCCATTTCGCCGCCGAGAGTCACGTCGACCGCAGCATTCACGGCCCGGCAGAGTTCATCCGCACCAACGTGCAGGGGTCCTTCACGATGCTCGAAGCGGTGCGCTCGCACTGGTCGGCGCTCGACACCGTCGAGCGCGAGGCGTTCCGGTTTCTGCACGTCTCCACCGACGAGGTCTATGGTTCGCTCGCCGCCAGCGACCCCGCATTCTGCGAGTCCGACACCTACGAGCCGAACAGCCCGTATTCCGCGAGCAAGGCAGCCAGCGACCACCTCGTGCGGGCATGGCATCACATTTACGGCCTGCCCGTCCTGACGACCAACTGCAGCAACAACTACGGTCCCTTTCATTTTCCGGAAAAGCTGATTCCGCTGATGATCGTCAATGCGCTCGCCGCCAAGCCCCTGCCGGTCTACGGGGACGGTCAACAGGTGCGCGACTGGCTCTACGTCAAGGACCACACTGCAGCGATCCGCGAGGTGCTCGCCCGCGGGCGGGTCGGCGAGACCTACAACATCGGTGGCTGGAACGAGAAGCCCAACCTCGACATCGTCAGCACGATCTGCGCGCTGCTCGACGAGATGCGACCGGACCCGCACGGCCCTTACGCGCGGCTGGTCACGCACGTGCCCGACCGGCCCGGCCACGACCGGCGCTACGCGATCGACGCACGCAAGATCGAGCGCGAGCTGGGCTGGCGGCCGGCCGAGACCTTCGAAACCGGCATGCGCAAGACGGTGCAGTGGTACCTGGACAACGCAGCGTGGGTCGAGCGCGTGCAGACCGGCGCCTATCGCGACTGGGTGTCCACGAACTACGAAGGCCGCGGCGCATGAAGATCCTGCTGCTCGGCAAGAACGGCCAGGTCGGCTGGGAGTTGCAGCGCTCGCTTGCACCGCTCGGCGAGGTGATCGGCGTCGACACCGACAGCGCACCCCCCTGGCGTGCCGATTTCCTCGATCAAGCTTCCTTGGCGGACCTGGTCCGTCGCGCTGCGCCCGATCTGATCGTCAACGCCGCCGCGCACACGGCCGTGGACAAGGCCGAAACGGAGCCCGATGTCGCCTTCGCCATCAACGCCGAGGCCGTCGGCACGCTCGCCGACGCAGCCGCAGCCGCGGGCGCCTGGCTGGTGCACTATGGAACCGACTATGTATTCGATGGTGGCGGAGACACGGCGCGAACCGAAGACTCGGGCACCGGGCCGCTCAGCGTCTACGGAAAAAGCAAGCTGGCCGGCGAGGAACGAATCCGCGCCAGCGGCTGCCGGCACCTCGTGCTCCGTACCAGCTGGGTCTACGGCGCCCGCGGCGACAACTTTGCCAAGACCATGCTGAAGCTCGCGCGCAGCCGCGACGCGCTCTCGGTGATCGACGACCAGATCGGCGCGCCGACCGGTGCCGACCTTCTCGCCGATCTCACGGCGCACCTCGTGCGGATGGCAACCGCACGACCGGAGCTCGGCGGCACCTATCACGCGGTCGCGGCGGGCGAGACGAGTTGGCATGGCTACGCGAAGCACGTCATCGAGTTCGCCCGCCGCGCCGGCGACCCGATCCGCGTACCGTCCGATGCGATTCGTCCGATTCCGAGCTCGGCCTATCCTCAGGCAGCGCCGCGGCCGAGGAATTCCCGGCTCGACACAAGGCGCCTGCGCGAGACTTTCGGCATGACCCTGCCACCGTGGCAGGACGGCGTCGAGCGCATGTTGCGCGAGATACTCCCGGCCGCCGGCGCGGCGAGTGCTTGAAACAAGACGAATCCAACATGACGGTCCACATTCACTGCAAAGGCATCATCCTGGCCGGAGGTTCCGGAAGCCGGCTTCATCCGGCCACGCTAGCGATCAGCAAGCAGCTGCTGCCCGTGTACGACAAGCCGATGGTCTACTACCCGCTCGGCACACTCATGCTGGCCGGCATTCGCGACATCCTGGTGATCAGCACGCCGCAGGACACGCCGCGCTTCCAGTCACTGCTCGGCGACGGCTCGCAGTGGGGCATCTCCCTCACCTACTGTGTTCAGCCAAGCCCCGACGGGCTGGCGCAGGCATTCATCCTCGGCAAGCGTTTCGTCGACGGTCACCCCAGCGCGCTTGTGCTTGGCGACAACATCTTCCACGGCCACGACCTGCACGCGACGCTGGCCTCTGCAAGCGCCCGTGAAGCCGGCGCCACCGTGTTCGCCCATCACGTGAACGATCCAGAGCGCTACGGCGTTGTTGCATTCGACGACCAGCGTCGCGCCCTGAGCATCGAAGAAAAGCCGAGTGCGCCCAAGAGCAACTACGCGGTGACCGGGCTCTACTTCTACGACCAGCAGGTCTGCGAAATCGCTTCGAGCATCAAGCCCTCGGCGCGCGGCGAACTCGAGATCACCGACGTGAACGCGCGCTACCTGGAGGCCGGGCAGCTCCAGGTCGAGGTCATGGGCCGGGGCTACGCCTGGCTGGATACCGGCACTCACGACAGCCTTCTCGAAGCGGGCCAGTTCATCGCCACCCTCGAAAAGCGCCAGGGCCTGAAGGTATCGTGTCCCGAAGAGGTGGCTTACCGCGCCGGCTGGATCACTCGCGATCAGCTCCAGGCCATGGCGGAGTCGATGATCAAGAACGGCTACGGCCGCTATTTGATGCAGATCGCGACGAGCCGGATCTTTTGACGAACGCGAGGTCTACGGCTTTCACAAGAGCATCTTTTGCAAGCTTGTACACTCAGCGTTCAAGCCGTGAACACAACTTCGTCCGAAACCCTGGCCGCAGCGCGCACCGATGATGCCGCGTCGGTCGCGCTGCTCCGCCTGATCGAGCAGCATCCCGACTATTCCCAGCGACAGCTCGCGCTCGAGCTCGGCGTGAGTCTCGGCAAGACGCACTACCTGTTGAAGGCGCTGCTTGCCAAGGGATGGGTCAAGGCGCAGAACTTCCGCCGCAGCGACCGCAAGCTCGGCTATTTGTACGTCTTGACGCCGACCGGAATTCGCGAGCGCCTGCGGGTGACGCAAGCCTTTCTGGCACGCAAGGAGCGCGAGTACGTCGCGCTTCGCTCGCAGATCTCGGCGCTGCGCAAGGACCTCGCCAACCAGGACGGGTCCCGATCGTGAGCGCTGCGTCGTACCACGTGCTCCCCGTCATCCTGGCCGGCGGCAGCGGCACGCGCTTGTGGCCCTTGTCGCGGGCACTTCATCCCAAGCAGTTCCTGGCGATTGCAGGCGAGCAGACGCTTTTCCAGCAGGCAGCACTGCGCCTGGCAGCGCTGGCCAGCGCGGACGTGGAGGTCGCAGCCCCTTGCGTCGTCGCGAACGAGGAACACCGATTCACGTTGGTCGACCAGCTTCGCGCAGCCGGGCTCGAGCCCGATGCAGTGTTGCTCGAGCCACGCGGGCGCAACACCGCGCCCGCCCTGACGCTCGCGGCGCTGCACGCGATGCAAGGTGGCGCCGACCCGATCCTGGTCGTCACCCCGGCCGACCATGCGATTGCCGACCGATCCGCATGCACGATCGCGCTACGCCGCGCGATCGCCAGCGCGGCCGACGGCAGCATCGTCGTCCTCGGGATCCGGCCCGACCGGCCCGACACAGGCTTCGGCTATATCCGTGCCGGCGAAAGCAGCGGCCCCTCCACACCTGTAGCAGCCTTCGTCGAAAAGCCGGACCTTTCCACGGCAGAACGTTACCTCGCCGAAGGCAGCTACTTCTGGAACAGCGGCATGTTCGTGCTGCGGGCCAGCACGTGGCTTTCGGCGCTCGAGCGATTTCGCCCCGACATCGCTTCGGCTGCGCAGGCCGCCTGGCGCCATGCAGCGCGCGACGGCGCCTTCCTGCGCTTCGACGCAGCGGCCTTCGCCGCGATCCCCGCCGAAAGCATCGACTACGCCGTCATGGAGCCGGCGAGCCGCGCCGGCTCGGGCGTGGCGATCGTCATGGTCTCGCTCGATGCCGGCTGGAGCGATCTGGGCGCCTGGGACGCGGTGTGGCAGGTCGCCGAGCGCGACTCATCGGGCAACGCGTGCCGCGGCGACACGATCGTCTCGGATTCGCGCAATACCCTGATTCACGCGACCAGCCGCCTGGTTGGCGTGATCGGTCTCGACGATGTCACCGTCGTGGAGACCGCCGACGCGGTGCTCGTCGCGCACCGCTCGAAGAGCCCGGCCGTCAAGGACATGGTGGCCACTCTCGCCAAGGCGGGCCGACAAGAGGCGAGCACGCATTGCCGGGTGCATCGGCCCTGGGGCTGGTACGAGTCGATCGACCAGGGGCCACGCTTCCAGGTCAAGCGGATCATGGTCAAGCCGGGTGCGCGGCTCAGCCTGCAGATGCATCATCATCGTGCCGAGCACTGGATCGTCGTCTCGGGGACGGCCGAAGTCACCAATGGCGACGCGGTGACCCTGCTCGGCGAGAACCAGAGCACCTACATCCCGCTCGGCCAGAAGCACCGGCTCGCCAACGTGGGCAAGGTGCCGCTCGAGATCATCGAGGTGCAGTCGGGCGCCTATCTTGGAGAGGACGACATCGTCCGCTTTGAGGACCACTACGGGCGCAGCTAGCGTCCGTCTTCGCACCCTTCGGCGGCATTCCGCGCTGAAACTCACGAGCTCCCTGAATCTGACATGTCGCTTTCCAATCGAACCATCTTGATCACTGGCGGCACGGGTTCGTTCGGACGAGCTTTCGTCCGAACCGTCTTGGCGGCGCATCCCGAAGTGAAGAGACTCGTCGTCTACTCTCGCGACGAACTGAAGCAATACGAAATGGCTCAACAGTTCCCGGCCAGCCAGTACAAGGGCTTGCGCTACTTCATCGGGGACATACGCGATGAGTCGCGATTGCGGCGCGCGCTCGAAGGCATCGACATCGTCATTCACGCGGCCGCGCTTAAGCAGGTTCCCGCAGCCGAGTACAACCCCTTCGAGTGCATCAAGACCAACGTGCTGGGTGCCCAGAACCTGATCGAGGCGTGCCTGGACTCGGGAGTCCATCGAGTCGTGGCGTTGTCCACCGACAAGGCCGCCGCGCCGATCAATCTCTATGGCGCGACCAAGCTTTGCTCCGACAAGCTCTTTGTCGCCGCGAACAACATCAAAGGGCCGCGGGATATCCGCTTCAGCGTCGTTCGCTACGGAAACGTGATGGGGAGCCGAGGCTCGGTCATTCCGTTCTTCCTGGAAAGACGCAAGACCGGCGTACTGCCGATCACGGACCGCGCGATGACACGCTTCAACATCTCGCTGCAGGAAGGCGTCGACATGGTGCTGTGGTCGGTCGAGAACGCCTGGGGCGGTGAGGTGCTGGTGCCGAAGATTCCTTCCTATCGCGTCGTCGACGTCGCCGAGGCGGTGGGTCCCGACTGCGTGCAGGAGGTGGTCGGCATCCGTCCTGGCGAAAAAGTTCATGAGGAAATGATCACTGCCAGCGACAGTTTCAACACCGTCGACATGGGACGCTACTACGCGATCCTGCCCTCGGCGGCTGCCTATTCGATGGAGGAATACTGCGCCAAGACCGGGGCGAAGCCGGTGGCTCCCGGCTTTGCCTACGACAGCGGCAGGAACCACGACTTTCTGAGTGTCGCGCAACTTCGTGCGTTGATCGACGAGCACGTGGCGAGCGCAGTTGGCCTGTAAGCCATGGCATTCATCCCATACAGCCGCCAGGACGTCTCCCCTGAGGACGTGCGGGCAGTCTGCGACGTACTCGCGTCGGACTTTCTCACCCAGGGACCGACAATCCCGGCCTTCGAGCAGTCCTTCGCCGAACGCCACGGCGTCGTGCATGCGGTCGCGGTCTCGAACGCCACTGCCGCCTTGCACATCGCGTGCATGGCGATGGGAGTCGGCCCGGGCTCGCGAGTCTGGACCAGCCCGAACAGCTTTCTCGCCTCCGCAAACTGCGCCCTGTACTGCGGCGCGAGCGTCGACTTTGTCGATATCGACCCGCGCAGCCGCAACCTCTCGGTCGAGGCGCTGCGCTCCAAGCTTCAAGCGGCGCAGCGGTCCAATGCGCTGCCCGACGTCGTAATCCCCGTCGACTTCGCGGGGCTCCCGTGCGACTTGCAGGAACTCCGCGAGCTCGCCGATCAATACGGCTTTCGCGTACTCGAAGATGCTTCCCATGCGACCGGAGCGAGCTACCGCGGGCAGCCGGTCGGCAGCCGCTTCGCCGACGCTTCGGTGTTCAGCCTGCATGCGGTGAAGATCGTGACCACGGCCGAAGGCGGTCTTGTCACGACCAATGACGCGAGTCTGGCGCGCCGACTTAGGCTGCTGCGCTCTCATGGCATGACGCGCGAGGCCAGCGAAATGGAGAGGCCCTCCGAAGAACCCTGGTACTACGAGCAGATCCTACTGGGATTCAACTATCGGCTGACCGACCTGCAGGCCGCGCTCGGCCTCTCGCAACTCAAGCGCATCGACGCGCAGCAGGCGCGCCGCCAGGCGCTCGCCGACCGCTACGACGCTTTGCTCGCCGGACTACCGATCCTCCTGCCCTGTCGACTCGAGGACCGGACGTCGGCATGGCATCTGTACGTCATTGAGATCGACGAAGCGCGCACATCGAAATCGCGTGCCGAGGTGTTTCGCCTCATGCGTGCTGCAGATATCGGTGTCAATGTCCACTACATCCCGATCCATACCCAACCGTACTACACGCGCCTCGGCTTCAGACGGGGCGACTTTCCCACGTCCGAGCACTACTATGGGCGCGCCATTTCCTTGCCGCTCTTCCCGCAGCTGACTGAAGAAGACCAGCACCGCGTCGCTACCGAGCTGCGCAAGGCGCTATCCGCTTGACGGCGCGACCCGCGATGGAGCTAGCCCTCGGAACGGCCCAATTCGGTCTTGCTTACGGCGTTGCAGGCCCGGGATCCGCAGTGCCCGAACCCGAAGTGCGCAGGATTCTCGAGCTCGCGTCGCGCCGGGGCGTTAGGAGGCTGGACACGGCAGCAGCCTACGGAAATATCGAGGAACGGCTGCTTGCCTTGAGCGGCGGGCTCGACTTCGAATTTGTCTCGAAGGTGTCCGCTGTTCCGGATCATTTGAACGGCGAGGCTGCGGCGGCTTGGGCGCTGCG
>JAYSMB010000098.1:0-5738 GCA_043725065.1 Burkholderiales bacterium | reverse complement strand
AGCACGGCATCACCAACATCCAGACCTCGGCACAGGCCGCCGAGGCGCTGCGTCCGGTGGCCGGCGAGTTCGCCTTCGCCGTCTTCGCGATGGGCATCATCGGCACCGGCCTGCTCGCCGTGCCGGTGCTCGCCGGCTCGGCGGCGTACGCGGTGAGCGAGCTGTTCGGCTGGCGTGCCGGCCTCTCGCACGGCTTTCGCGAGGCGCGCGGCTTCTACCTCATCATCATCGCCGCCACCGGCATCGGCACGGCGATGGGCGTCTTCGAGCTCGACCCGATCAAGGCGCTGGTCTGGAGCGCCATCGTCAACGGCGTGATCTCGGTGCCGATCATGGCCGTGCTGATGCTGATCGGCCAGTCGAAGCAGATCATGGGGCGCTACACGATCACCTCGCGGCACCGCTTTTTCGGCTGGTCGGCGACGCTGGTCATGGCCGCCGCGGTGGCCTTCATGCTGGCGACGAGCTTCTGAACGCAAGCGGGGCAACTGCCCAGGTGATCCTGAGCGAAGCGAAGGATCCCGTGCGGCGACCAGACCCGTCGCGGATGACCTTCGCGCCTTCGGCGACGAACTTCCTGGCGATGCCTTCGCCGAACCCTGATGCGGCGCCCGTGACGACGGCGATTCTTCCTGCGAGTCTCATGTCGCGTTCCTTCGATCAACCGTGATGGATAGCCACCGTCTTCAGCGTCAAGAAACCGTACAACGCCTCGAAGCCTTTCTCGCGGCCATGCCCCGAGTGCTTGACGCCGCCGAAGGGCAGCTCGATGCCGCCGCCGGCGCCGTAGTTGTTGATGAAGACCTGGCCGCAGCGCAGCGCCCGTGCCATGCGCATCTGGCGCCCACCGTCCTTCGTCCACACGCCGGCGACCAGGCCGTACTTCGTGCCGTTGGCGATACGCAGCGCCTCGGCCTCGCCGTCGAAGGCGATCAGCACCTGCACCGGGCCGAAGATCTCGTCCTGCGCCAGCACATGGTCGGCCGGCACATCGTCGATGAGCGACGGCCGCACGTAGTGGCCGCCGCGCGGCGCGCCGTCGACGATCGTGCCCTCGCCGGCGACGGTCAGGCCGTCGTCGCGGGCGAGGCCGAGAAAGTGTTCGATGACGACCTTCTGCCGCTGCGAGATGACCGGTCCGAGGTCGAGATCGGCCGCCGCCGGGCCGACGCGCAAGGCGCGGTAGCGCTCGGCCATCTTCGCGCGCACCGCCGCGAACACCGGCCGCTCGACGAGGATGCGCGACGCCGCCGAGCAGGTCTGGCCGGCGTTCTGCATGCCGGCGTTGACGAGGAAGGGCAAGGCCGCATCGAGATCGGCGTCGGCGAAGACGATCTGCGGGCTCTTGCCGCCGAGCTCGAGCGTCACCGGCACCGCGTTCCGCGCCGCCGCCATCTGCACCAGCGCGCCGGTGGCGACCGAGCCGGTGAACGACAGATGGTCAACGCCGGTGTGTGCCGAAAGCGCTGCACCCGCTTCTTCCCCGAGGCCCGTCACGACGTTGAGCGCGCCGGCCGGCAGCCCCGCCTCCGCGGCGATGCGCGCGAACGCGAGCACCGTCAAGCAGGCTTCTTCGGCGGGCTTGAGCACGCAGGCATTGCCCATCGCCAGGGCCCCACCGACGCTGCGGCCGACGATCTGCATCGGATAGTTCCAGGGCACGATGTGGCCGGTGACGCCATGCGGCTCGCGCAAGGTCAGCGCCGTGTAGCCGGCGGCGAAGGGCAGCGTCTCGCCATGCACCTTGTCGCAGGCGCCACCGTAGAACTCGAAGTAGCGGGCCAGCGCGACGGCGTCGGCGCGCGCCTGCTTGAGCGGCTTGCCGACGTCGTGCACTTCGAGCATGGCCAGCAGCTCCACGTTGTCGAGCACCTTGCGGCCGATCGCCGAGAGCACGCGCCCACGCTCGACCGCGCTCACGCGTCCCCACGCGCCGCCATCGAGCGCCGCGCGCGCCGCGGCGACCGCGGCGTCGACATCGGCGGCACCGCCGCGGGCGATGCGCGCGAACTCGCCGCCGTCCGACGGGTCCTCGAGGGCCAGCGTCGCGGCGCCGTCGGGCGCGCGCCAATCGCCGCCGATGAGGACCTGATCGGTTGAAAAGGGAATCGCGAAACGGGAAGCGGCGATCGGGGCATTCATGCGGCAAGCTCCATCGGCCGCGGCGGCGGCTTTGCGCCATCATAAGAACCTCCCTTGCCCGTCGAGGCCCCGACCATCAGCTTCTTTCTCGCCAAGCGCTTCGCGAGCTTCGTTCTCACCCTGCTCGCTGCCTCCATCGTCATCTTCACGGTGCTCGACGTGCTGCCCGGCAACGCGGCCGAGGTGATGCTCGGCGCGAGCGCCACGCCCGAGTCCATCGCCGCGCTCTCGGCCAGGCTGGGCCTCGACCGGCCGCCGGTCGTTCGCTACGCCGACTGGATGAAGGGCCTCGCCACCGGCGATCTCGGCATCAGCATCGCCTACGACACGCCGATCGCCCAACTCGTCGGCGAGCGGCTCGCCGTCACCGTACCGCTCGCGCTGATGGCGATGACGCTCTCCGCATCGCTCGCTTTCACGCTCGGCCTGTTCGCCGCGGCGCGACACGGCAAGGCGGGCGATGTCGGCGTGATGGCGGTGAGCCAGATCGGCATCGCGATTCCGAACTTCTGGTTCGCGATCCTGCTCATCCTCGTGTTCTCGGTGAAGCTGCGCTGGTTCTCGGCGGGCGGCTTCCCGGGCTGGAGCGCGGACGATGGCGGCGGCATCGGTCCGGCGCTGCGCGCACTCGTGCTGCCGGCCGTCGCGCTTGCCGCCGTGCAGGCGGCGATCCTCGCGCGCATCGTCCGCTCGGCCGTGCTCGACGTGCTGCGCGAAGACTTCGTTCGCACGGCCCGCGCCAAGGGCCAGACACGGCGCGGCGTGCTCTGGGGCCATGTGCTGCGCAATGCGATGGTGCCGGTGCTCACCGTGATGGGCCTGCAGTTCGCCAACCTGCTCGCCGGCACGGTCGTGATCGAGAACGTCTTCTCGCTGCCCGGCCTGGGCCGCCTGGTGTTCCAGGCGATCGCCAATCGCGACCTGCTCGTCGTTCGCAACGTCGTGATGCTGCTGGCCGCGACCGTCGTCGTCATCAACTTCGCGGTCGACGTGCTCTACGTCGTGATCGATCCGCGCCTGCGTGCCAGGCGGTCATGAGCGAAACGCCGCGGGGCAGCCGCTGGCGCCGCGCCAACTTCGCGATCGGCGCGGTGCTGGTCGCCGGCGTGATCGGCCTGGCCCTGCTCTCCTTCCTGTGGACGCCCTACGCAGCCACCGAGCTCGACATCCCGCACAAGCTAGAACCACCTTCGGCCGGGCACTGGCTCGGCACCGACAGCCTTGGCCGCGACATCGTCGCGCTGCTCATCGTCGGCAGCCGCGTCTCGATCGCGGTCGGGCTGATCGCAGTCGGCATCGGCATCGGCATCGGCGTCGCGTTCGGCCTGCTCGCCGCGGTCAAACGCGGCTGGGTCGAAGAGGCGGTGATGCGCCTGGCCGACTTCACTTTCGCTTTCCCGGCGCTGCTCTCGGCGATCATGCTCACCGCGATCTACGGCCCCGGGCTGGTGACCTCGATCGTGGCGATCGGCATCTTCAACGTGCCGGTGTTCGCGCGCATCACGCGGGCCAGTGCAATGGTCGTGCGCTCGCGCGAGTTCGTGACTGCGGCACGGGCGCTGGGCAAGAGCGAGTGGCGGATCACCTTCGAGCACGTGCTGCCCAACATCGCCGCGATCCTGATCGTGCAGGCGACGATCCAGTTCGCGCTCGCCATCCTGGCCGAAGCGGCGCTCAGCTACCTCGGCCTCGGCACGCAACCGCCCACGCCGTCATGGGGACGGATGCTCAACGAAGCACAACAGCAGATGTTCCAGGCGCCGCAGCTGGCGGTCTATCCGGGTGTGGCCATCGCGTTGACGGTGCTCGGCCTCAATCTAATGGGCGACGGCCTGCGTGACATCTTCGATCCACGGTTGGCGCGGCGACGCTGACCCTCGCGAAAGGAATGCGATGAACCCGTCGCCGACGATCGACCTGCGCTCCGACACCGTGACGAAGCCCAGCGCGGCGATGCGTGCCGCGATGGCCGCGGCGCCGGTTGGCGACGACCAGTACGGCGAAGACCCGACCTGCAATCTTCTCCAGGCACGCATCGCCGATCGGCTCGGCAAGCGGGCCGCGCTGTGGATGCCTTCGGGCACGATGGCCAACCAGGTCGCGCTGCGCGTCCTCACCCGGCCCGGCGACGAAGTGATCGTTAGCCGCGAATGCCATGCCGGCTGGCACGAGACCGGCGGATCGGCGGCCAACGCCGGCGTGCAATTGGTCGAGATCGGCGCACGGGGTGTCTTCACGGCCGAAGAGGTCGAAGCCGCGATCAAGTCGCGCACGATGCCGGTGTTCCCGCCCAGCACGCTGGTCGAAATCGAAAACACACACAACCGCGGCGGCGGCGTCGTCTTTCCACAAGACGAGGTCGTGCGCATCTGCGCGCTGGCCCGCACCCGCGGCCTGGCGAGCTTTCTCGATGGCGCGCGCCTCTGGAACGCGAGCATCGCGAGCGGGCGGCCCGAGGCGGAACTGGCCGCGCCGTTCGACCTCGTCGCGGTGTCGTTCTCGAAAGGACTGGGCGCACCCGGCGGCTCGATGCTGGCCGGCTCGAAAGAGCTGATCGTGGCCGCGACCCGGCATCGCCGCATGCTCGGCGGCGCCATGCGGCAGGTCGGCATCCTGGCCGCCGGGGCGCTGCACGGGCTCGACCATCACCGTGATCGCATGGTCGAAGATCATGCGAACGCGAGACTCCTGGCCGAGCTCCTGGCGGCAAGCCCGGCCGTCTTGCTCGACCTGTCTTCGGTCCAGACCAACATCGTCGTATTCCAGCTCGCGCCCGGTACGACAGACGCGGATTCGCTGGTGGCGCGGGCGCGCGAGCGCGGCGTGCTGGTCAATGCCTTCGGCGGTCGCGCGGTGCGCGCGGTGACGCACCTGGACGTCTCGCGCGAGCAGGCGCGCCGCGCTGCGGCCATCCTGTGCGAGTTGCTCGAATGAGGCCAACCTGCCGAGACGCGACGGGCACCGCCCAAGGCGGGATGCAGGCGACGTAGAAAGGCCGTTTACGACGCCAGATGCCGCTCGAAGAAGGCGACGATCTTTCGATCCACTTCGGGCATCGCGCTTCGGTCGAAGCCGGGCGGATCGTTCAGCAGATGGCCGATCAGGCCGCCGAGGTGAGGCGGCGGTGGCGACAGCAGCGCGCCGTGGCCGCCGGTCGGCAAGTCGGCGATGTGCTCGCAGGTCGTGCACGCCTGGAGCACCCGGTCGCTGTGGAAGCGCGGCACCAGCCAGAGATCCTGCCGCGCGGTGACGAGTCCGAGCGGAACCCGCGGCGCGACGAGCGAGGCCATGTCGAAGTCGGCAGCCGCGGGCACTCCGGCCACCACCGCGGCGACCCGCGGATCGGTGTCGGACCGCGGCCGGTCGTCACCGAAGCGAAAGCGGATGACGGCACGGGCGATCGATCGCCGCAGCGGATCGAACACACCGCCTGTCTGGCGCGTGATCAGGCCGACGCAGGACTGGAAATCTTCGGCGATGTCGGCGACGCAATGTTCTTTGAACCTAAAAACCGCAGCTACCCGGTCGCGGTGAGGGCCGGCGGTGGGGTTGGCAGGGCGAATTGGCCGACGATTTTGCGGCAGATGTAGGCCACC
>JAYSMB010000097.1:0-1689 GCA_043725065.1 Burkholderiales bacterium | reverse complement strand
GCCGTCGGCAGTGTGGTCGGCCAGCTCGCCAAGGCCAAGGGCTGCCGCGTCGTCGGCATCGCCGGTGGCAAGGAAAAATGCGACTTCGCGGTCAAGGAGCTCGGCTTCGATGCCTGTGTCGACTACAAGGCGGCCCCCGATGCGCGCGCGCTGGGCGCGCTCCTCGCCGCCGCGACGCCGAGCGGGATCGACTGCTATTTCGAGAATGTCGGCGGGGCCGTGCTCGATGCGGTGCTGGCGCGCATGAATGCCTTCGGTCGCATCGCGGTGTGTGGAATGATCTCGGGCTACGACGGCGAACCGTTGCCGCTCGCCTATCCCGCGCTGATCCTGACCTCGCGTTTGAAGGTGCAGGGCTTCATCGTCTCGGAGCACCCGAAGGTCTGGCCGCAGGCGCTCGCGGAACTCGGTGCCGGCGTCGCGACCAAGACGCTCAAGTATCGAGAGAGCGTGGCGGAGGGTATCGCGAGCGCACCGCAGGCTTTCCTCGGACTGCTGAAGGGCCGCAACGTCGGCAAGCAGCTCGTCAAGCTGGCGTGATTTGCGGAGCTTTCCCGAGGCGTTCCGCGTCAGCTTTTCTCCTTCGAAACCAGAGTGTTGCGTACGGCCACCGCGTTCGCACGGTGTGCCGGTCGACGGCCCCCTCCGGGCGCTGGTAGGCTGTCTGACTGAAGACCTTCGGCGCGTGGCGCCGTTCGACACGGAGCATTTCTCACCATGACCACGAATGCGGATCTGCAGAAGTTGCGCGAATCGGCCGTGCCCCGCGGCGTGTCGAACCTGCTGCCGGTCTTCACCGCGCGCGCCGAGAACGCGGAACTCTGGGACGTCGAAGGCAAGCGCTACATTGATTTCGCCGCGGGCATCGCCGTGCTGAACACCGGACATCTTCACCCCATGGTGAAGGCGGCGGTTGCCAAGCAGCTCGAGAACTTCTCGCATACCTGCTTCCAGGTGACCCAGTACGAAGGCTACGTGCGCCTCGCGGATCGCCTGAATCGCCTCGCGCCGGGCCCGACGCCGAAGAAGACGATCCTGCTGTCGACCGGCGCCGAAGCGGTCGAGAACGCGGTCAAGATTGCGCGTGCTCATACCAAACGTTCGGCCGTCATCGCCTTCTCGGGTGCCTTCCACGGTCGCACGATGTACACGATGGGGCTGACCGGCAAGGTCGCTCCGTACAAGACCGGCTTCGGCCCGATGCCGGGCGAGATCTTCCACCTACCGTTCCCGGCGGAATACCTCGGTGTGCCGCAGTCGGAGTCGCTGCACGCGCTCGAGACGCTGTTCAAGTCCGACGTCGATCCCTCGCGCGTCGCCGCGATCATCATCGAGCCGGTCCAGGGCGAGGGCGGGTTCTACGCCGCGCCGGTCGAGTTCCTGCGCGAGCTGCGGCGCATTTGCACCGAGCACGGCATCGTGCTGATAGCGGATGAAGTGCAAACCGGCTTTGCACGCACCGGCAAGATGTTCGCGATCGAGCATGCGGGTGTGGAACCGGACCTGATGACGATCGCCAAGAGCCTCGCCGGTGGCTTCCCACTGTCGGGAGTAATCGGCAAGGCGGAGATCATGGATGCGCCGGGCCCCGGTGGACTCGGGGGGACTTACGCCGGCTCGCCGATAAGCTGCGCCGCGGCGCTGGCGGTGCTCGACGTGATCGAGAAAGAGGGACTGTGCGCGCGTTCC
>JAYSMB010000096.1:0-7124 GCA_043725065.1 Burkholderiales bacterium | reverse complement strand
ACCGCGCGCCGCTGCGCACGGTCGGTCGCCGCCGCGGGCACGGACGGCGTGGCGGCCGGCGTCGTCGTGGACTGCGCGGTGGTCGCGGGCCCGGCGAGTGGCGCTGGCGTTGCCGACACCGGAGACTGCGGGTCCGCCTCGGTCTTCGGCGCGGCAGCCACGACAACGGGCGCGGATGCTTGCGGCATCGCCTCGTCCATGGGCCGATCCCACCACATCAGGCCGACCAGCGTCGCCGCCATGACGCTCGCGAAGCCGGCGGCGATGGGTGGACGGGCAAGCCACGACCAGAACGCGGCAAAGCGATCGGCCAGCGAGATCGTCGGCGCATTGCGCGGCACAGCCCGGGTCGCGGCACGCGCCTCGGCCAGGATCGCTTCACGCAGCGAGATCGGCGGCGCCGTCGTCGCATCCGGCGCGTGACGCAGTGCCTCGTGCAACCACGCGTCGTGCTCGGGGCCGCCCGCCGGCAGGGCACCGCCAGACGAGGTGGTCGTGTCGTCGCTCATCGCGCGCCTTTGGTCCGCAGCGGCTCGAGATACGCACCCATGCATGTGCGCAGCTTGCTCATCGCGTAGCGCAGGCGCGTTTTCGCGGTCTCGAAGCCGACCTCGAGCGCACGCGCCACTTCATCGAGCGCAAGGCCGTCGTCGTGATGCAGCAGAAACGCGCTGCGCTGCGCCAGCGGCAACTGCTCCAGGCAGACCAGAAGTTTTTCGCCGGCGCGTCGCCAGAACGCGAGGTCTTCGCCTTGCGGCGCGGCGCTCGCTGGCGCCGGCCAGTGTTGCCAGGCAGTCGCTTCGGGCTGCCACGGCTCGTCGCCTTCGCCCTCGAAGGCATCGATCGAGACTTCACGGCCACTCTTGCGCAAGAGGTCGATCACGCGGTGATGCGCCAGCGTGAACAGCCAGGTGCGAAAGCTCGCGCCTTGCGGCGTCCAGCGATCGCGTGCGTGCACAACCTTGAGCCAGGTGTCCTGGAACACCTCGTCGGTCTGCGCCGCCAGGGCCGTGCCGAGCAAGCGGCGGATGAAGCGGTAGAGGCCGGCCTGATGGCGCGCGTAGAGCCGCTCGAAAGCCGATGCGTCGCCGCGGGCGTAAGCGGCCATCAGCACGTCGTCGGGGGTGTCGTCGGGGCGGGCCATTGCAAAGGGAGAGTCTGCCGCATGCGAGACTGATACGGCGAGAGGGCGCCGACGGGGTGAAATCACAAGCATCGGGAAGGGCTTGCCTCAGACGTCCAGACGTCTAGAATGCAACCTGAACCCCCTCAATCAGGATAGAGCGGTGCGACGAAGACCTGGAGAAGTGCGCGACGCGATCGTTCGTGTTCTGGATGTCAGGGCGTCGGCGGCCAGCGTCCAGGAGATCACCGACGGTGTCATCGAACTGATCGGCGACGTACCGCCGTCGTCGGTTCGATCCTATCTTCGCCTCAACACCCCCGCACTCTTCGCTCGAATGGATCGCGCGCAGTATTCGTTGGCAGGAATGGATGCGCCGCAACCGGATCGTGAGGCACCGTCGCACGCGGCTTCATTTCATCACGGCCGCGCCGCCTTGTTTCTCGATGAATGCAATGCGTGGATCGATGGCCGTGAGAGCAACTCGGTTCACGCAGTGGTCACCGACCCACCCTATGGTTTGCTTGAATACTCCGAGGTCGAGCAGGACAAGCTTTGTTCGGGCAAGGGCGGCGTCTGGCGCATTCCGCCCAGCTTCGACGGCGTCAAGCGCGCTCCGTTGCCGCGCTTCACAGTCCTTTCTCCCAGCGATCACGCCCTGCTGGAGCAGTTCTTCCTGACTTGGGCGCGAAGGCTCCAGCGCATCCTCGTTCCGGGTGCCAACGTCGTCGTTGCGAGCAACCCCTTGCTCTCGTTTCTCGTCTCGGGAGCACTTGCTCGCGCAGGCCTCGAACGACGTGGCGAGATCGTCCGCCTTGTCATGACGATGCGAGGTGGCGATCGGCCCAAAGCCGCTCATGTCGAATTCACCGACGTAAGCGTGATGCCTCGTTCCATGTGGGAGCCATGGCTGGTCTTTCGCAAGCCGCTGGACGGCCGGGTTCAGGACAACCTGCGGCGCTGGGGAACAGGCGGGTTCAGGCGGATCTCGTCGACGCGACCGTTCGGCGACGTCATCGAGTCGTCACCGACGCGCGCCGGTGAACGCAAGCTGGCGCCGCACCCGAGCCTGAAGCCGCAAGCCTTCATGCGCAGGCTGGTGCGCGGCGTGCTGCCTCTCGGTGCCGGGGTCGTCTTCGATCCCTTCGCCGGTTCGGGATCGACGCTGGCCGCGGCTGAAGCTGTCGGCTACGAAAGCATAGGCGTCGAGCGTGATCGGCGCTATTTCGAGATGGCGAAAGAAGCCATTCCCCGCCTCGCGGCGATGAAGGTCGAACCGGCCGGCGCTCTTAGGGCGCGGCGCGGTAGACCCAGTTCTCCCTGAGCCGCTTGATCCCGGCGGCGTGCAAGGTGGCAGTTCGCGTGCCGAGTTCGCCACGGCATTCCTGCGGAAGTCGTCGACGCCGACCTCGCCCAGATAGACCTCGGTGAACCGCATCGGGTTGCGATCGACGGCCGGCTCGGTCTCGTTGTCGACGGCGTAGAAGAAGTCGTAGACATCCTGCATTGCGACCCGGAAGTCGACGAGCCGAAGCTCAAAGGGGAGCGTCGCGTCCTCGTTGAATGCTTCGGCTTCTGGCGTGTTTCGGCGAATCGACACCTGCAAATTCTCACACGCCAGGGTCGGAGCCGAGCACCCTCAGGAGGTCTTCGCCATAGGCATCGAGTTTCTTCGCGCCGACGCCGCTGATGCCGGCCAGCTCGTCGAGCGAGGTCGGGCGGACCTCGGCTATTTCGGCGAGGGTGGCATCGTGGAAGACGACATACGCCGGCAGGTTGTGGGCGCGCGCGACCTCGGCGCGCCACGCTTTCAGCGCGGCGAAACGCTCGAGCCCGGCCTGGTCGAGCGGACGCGGCGGTGGCTTGCCCGCGCCGGCGCCACCGCTCGACTTCGCGCCAGCGGCCGTTGCGCCACCACGTCGCCGCGTCGAGCGCGATCGAGGCGTTGCCGCGCTCGCTTCGCGCAACAGCAGCACGACCTCGCCGCGCAGCACTTCGCGCGACGATCCAGTCAGCGCCAGCGTTCCGTACTCGCCCTCGCTCGCCAGGTGGCCGAGCGCGACGAGCTGGCGAAAGACGGTGCGCCACTGCGCTTCCTCGACCGCCGCGCCGACGCCGAAAGTGCTGAGCCGCGCATGTCCATGTTGCGCGACCTTGTCGGTGGGCTTGCCGCGCAGCACGTCGATCAGGTGGCCGGCGCCGAAGTGATGGCCCGACTGCTGTTCGATCCGGTCGACGCAACTCAGCGCCATCCGCGCCGCTTCGGTCGCGTTCCAGGTCGCGGGCGGCGTGCGGCAGTTGTCGCAGGCGTTCTGGTTCGGGCCGCAGGGCTCGCTCGCTTCGCCGAAATAGGTGAGCAGGCGGACCCGCCGGCAATCGTGCGACTCGGCGAGCGCGAGCAGGGCGTCGAGCTTGCCGCGCTGGTTGCGCTTGAACTCGTCGCCGGCGGGGCTCTCGTCGATCATGCGACGCTGGTTCACAACGTCGGCCAGGCCATAGGCCATCCAGGCATCGGCGGGCAGGCCGTCGCGTCCGGCGCGACCGGTCTCCTGGTAGTAGCCCTCGATGTTCTTGGGCAGATCGAGGTGGGCGACGAAGCGCACGTCGGGCTTGTCGATGCCCATGCCGAAGGCGATCGTCGCGACCATGACGATGCCGCCGTCTTGGTTGTCATCGCTGCGCAGAAAGCGGTTCTGGTGGCGCTGGCGCACCGGCGCCTCGAGACCGGCGTGATACGGCAAGGCCGAGATGCCTTGCTCGTTGAGCCAGGCCGCCGTCTCGTCGACCTTCTTGCGCGACTGGCAATAGACGATGCCGGCTTCGCCCGCGTGCTCGTCGCCGATGAAGGCAAGCAGTTGCTCGCGCGCCTTGTCCTTCTCGACCACGGCGTAGCGGATGTTCGGCCGGTCGAAGCTGCTGACGAAGACGCGCGCGTTTTCCAGCGCCAGGCGCAGGACGATGTCGGCGCGGGTCAACGCATCGGCGGTCGCGGTGAGCGCGATCCGCGGCACGCCGGGGTAGCGCTCGGCGAGCACCGAGAGCTTCAGGTAGTCCTCGCGAAAGTCGTGGCCCCACTGGCTCACGCAGTGCGCCTCGTCGATCGCGAACATCGAGAGCAGGCCGCGCTCGTGCAACGAGTCGAGTTGCTCGAGCATGCGCGGCGTGGCGATCCGCTCGGGCGCGGCGTAGAGCAGGACCAGCCGGCCGCTCATCATCTCGCGCTCGATCCGCGAGGCGTCGGCCATCTCGAGCGTCGAGTTGAGAAACGCCGCATGAACGCCGGCTTCTTCGAGCGCGCCGACCTGGTCGTGCATCAGCGCGATCAACGGGCTGACGACGATGGCGACGCCCTGTTCGACCCGATGCCGGACGATCGCGGGGATCTGGTAGCAGAGGCTCTTGCCGCCGCCGGTGGGCATCAATACGAGCGAGTCGCCGCCCTGGACGGTGTGCTCGACGATTGCCCGCTGCAGGCCCCGGAACTCGCCGTAGCCGAACACCTCGTGCAGAACGCGCCCGGCCCGGTCTTCAGTTGCTTGCGTGTCGACGGGCGAAGGCGTGGCGGGCATGGGGACGGCGATCGTACGCGAGGCAGGGAGATGGCCATGCCGCCCGAACCGGGGTTCGCCAAGGGACTCCGCGCTCAGACGAGGCCGATGTCCTTGCTCGTGCTGCCGGGGAACACCTGTTGCACTTGCGCGGGCGAGAGACCATAGAGACGCGCGAACACGCCGCCGAGGACGGCACGGTACTCGTTCAGCACCGGGTAGTCACGGTTCTGGAACAGCGAGCCCGGCGCGACCGCGACCTGCTCGCCCGCCACGCGCCCGCCGCGCACGGCGCCGCCGAGCGCCCAGAACACGCTGCCATGGCCGTGGTCGGTGCCGCGGTTGCCGTTCTCCTTGAAGGTGCGGCCGAATTCGCTGACGACGATGACGACGGTCGAGTTCCACGCCTCGCCCGACTCCTCGGCAAAAGCGGCCAGGCCTTTGCCGAGTTCGCCCAGCCGGTTGGCCAGATAGCCAGTGCCGGCGCCCTGGCCGACGTGCGTGTCCCAGCCGCCGACGTCGATGAAGCCGAGCCGGTAGCGCTCGCGCATCAGCCGGCCGATGCGACGTGCCTCGCCTTCGAAGCCCTTGGCCGTGATCGCGTTGCGATTGGCCTCGACCATCTCGCCTGCGAGCGCCTGCGTCGCTTCGGTTCGCACCGTGAAGCCTTCGCTTACCGCATTGCCGAAACGCGAGCCCTGGTACATGGCGGCGATGATTTCCGATTGCCGCGCGTCGATGCCCTGCTTGCCGACTGTGTTCAACGCGAGGTTGGGCACCTGCACGCTGCCGCGAAATACCATCGGCAACTGGTCGGTGAAGGCGATCGCATCGCGCGTGCCGAGCGCGCCGGCGAGCCGGTTCATGAAGCCCGACTGGAAATTGCGCGGACCCTTGAGCGCCTGACCGAGCTCGATCGAATCCTGGGTCTCGAAGTGGCTGCGCGAGGTGTCGTCGGTGCCTGCGAACGGAATGAACGCGGCCTGCCTCTTCTCGTAGAGCGGCAGTATCGAGTCGCGCAGTGCAGGGTGCAGTCCCCAATCGGGGTCGAGCGGAAGTGCCGCGTCGGCGGCGCTGGCCGGCCGGGCGATGGCGATGTTCGGCCGCTGCTCGTAGTAGAAGTTGCTGGTGAACGGCACGAGCAGGCTGGCAGCGTCGTAGCCGCCGCGCAGAAACACGACGAGCACGCGTGCCGGCGCGTTCGGCGCAGCCAGCAGCGTCGCGCTTCCCGCCGCGAGCGGCATCGTCGTGCCGGCGGCGATGCCACGACGGATGAATTCCCTGCGTTTCATGACCGGGCTCCTTCGTCGCCGCGATTCAGCGCAGCATGAACTCAGGCGAAGAGAGCAGGAACACGTTCCATTCCTGCGCCGAGGTTGCGCGCTCGAGTGCGGCGCGGGTCGCCTTGCCCAGCGTCGGCTCGATGCTCTCGTAGTAGAACGCGCTCGCCAGTCGCGGAAAGGCCGGCGTGTCGGCGCTCTCGCCTTCGGCCCGGAACAGCCCGGCACTGCCCATGCCGATGGCGCGCGCGATCTCGAAGCGCGCGGCCATCTGACCAGGGCTCGCCCACGCCGATTCATCCGTCGGGTAGCCGTCCGGCGTCTGCCGGTTGTAAGGCGCTTCGCCGAGGCGCGCGAGCCAGCTCAGCATCGGCCCGGTGTTCCTGATTGGCCGATCGTCGTAAGCCAGGCGAAGCGCCGAGACGACGTAGTGCATCGGGTCCTTGAACTTGTGGCCGAGCGTGGCGGCGAACTCGGGCGAGTCGAACATCGCCGCCAGTGTCGCTGCGATCTCGCCGTCGCTGCGCGTGAACGCTGCCGCCATCCGGTCGACCAGTGCGGGCCGCGGCGCATCGGCGGCGAAGAATTGGGCGAGCTTGCGGCCCACGAAGCGCGCCGTGTTCGGATGCGCGGCCAGGTGCCCGAGTTCGTCGAGCACTTCGTTCCAGCCGCGGCCGGCGACGCTCTGGCCGAGCACGAGCTTGTCGCCCATGTCGTGTCGGCCGGGATTGAACTCGGTGAGGCCTTGTCGCACGTAAAGCGCGCGTTGTTCGGAGCGAAGGTTCGGCGTCTTGTCGCCGAGGTTGACGCCGAGCCCGGTGAGGACGCGCGCGAGCTCCTGCACGTCCCTTTGCGAGTAGCCGCCGTCGACGCCGAGCGTGTGCAACTCCATCACTTCGCGCGCGTAGTTCTCGTTGATGCGGCCGGCGCCGTTCTGCTCGTTGTCGAGGTAGCGGATCATCGCCGGGTGGGTCGCGCTGGCGATCAGCAGGTCGCGAAAACGACCGAGCGCACGCGGGCGCAGGGCGCGGTCTTCGTAGTCGCCGACCATGACGCGCAGATTGCTCTTGTACTGATGCACGTTGAAGTGGTTGAACCAGAACCAGGTGAGCTGCTCCTGCAGCTGGTTCGGCGCGTAGAGGGCGCGCAGCAGCGACCGCGACGCCGCCTCGC
>JAYSMB010000095.1:0-4007 GCA_043725065.1 Burkholderiales bacterium | reverse complement strand
CCGGCGTCGAGGTCGACGCCGGCATCGCCGAGCGCTTCGATCTCGCAGTCATCGCCGAAGGCGGCGTGTTCGCGACTTCGGCAAAGAAGGAGCTCATCGCCGGCGAGCGATCGCCCGCCCTTCGCCATGACTATGGACAGACGGCGTGGGTCGGTATCGCCACCTTCGCGAAACGCGCTGCCGGCTCACCGCCTCCGTCATCCGCACAAGGCGTGGCCTACGAACGCTTCACCCGCCACGGCCCCGCCGCACTCCTGCCGCTGAAGGACGGCCGGGCCGGGCTGGTCTGGTGCGTCGACAGCGCCGACGATCCGGTGCGGGAGTTGAACGACGCGCAGCGGGTCACCGTTCTCAACACGATCTTTCATCCACGAACACCGCGCCTTGCAAGCGTCTCGCCTCTGAAGAACTTTCCGCTCGGCATGAGCGCGGAACGAACCTTGACCGACGGCCGCACCGTACGCATCGGCAACGCCGCGCAGACGCTGCATCCGGTGGCCGGCCAGGGCCTCAACCTCGGCATGCGCGACGCCTTCGAGCTGATGCGCTCGCTGGCCAGGAACCGCGATGTCGACGCCGTCTTGCGCAAGCTCGAATGGCAGCGCGCGCCCGACCGCTGGGCAATGATCGCCGCGACCGATTTCCTCGCCCGCAGCTTCACCTGGACGCTCCCGGGCGCCGGCGCGGTGCGCGGTCTCGGCATCGCGGCATTGCAGGCACTCGGGCCGGTGAAGTCGGCGATCGCGCGGTGGATGATGTTCGGGTCGCGATGAGCGCCGCCGGGCCGCCCCAAGGCGCGAACTCCCCCTCGGGAGGCAGCGCAGCGGCGAAAGCCGCAAGCGTGGGGGCAGCATGAGCGATCTCACCGATCTGCCCGCCCACGAACTCGCGGTTGCCATCCGCGATGGCGAGGCCTCGTGCCGCGATGTGATGCGAGCCTTTCTCGGGCGCATCGAGAAAGTCAACCCGCGCCACAACGCCATCGTCAGCCTGCGCGATGGCGACGAGCTGCTGCGCGAAGCCGATCGCTGCGACCTCGAGCTGGTACGTCGAAGTGCCGACGACGGCGCGCCGCCGTTCCTGTTCGGCCTGCCGCAGGCGATCAAGGACATCGTGCCCACCGCCGGCATCCGCACGACCTTCGGGTCGCCGATCCTGAAGGACTTCGTGCCCGACGCCGACGCGCTGATGGTGCAACGGATGAAGGCGGCGGGCTGCATCGTCATCGGCAAGACCAACACGCCCGAGTTCGGACTCGGCTCGCACACTTTCAACGAAGTGTTCGGCGCGACGAAGAACGCCTTCGACCCGACGAGATCGGCGGGCGGAAGCAGCGGCGGCGCCGCGGTCGCGCTGGCCACGCGCATGCTGCCGGTGGCCGACGGCAGCGATTCGATGGGCAGCCTGCGCAACCCGGCCGCCTGGAACAACGTGTTCGGTTTTCGTCCAAGCCAGGGACGTGTTCCGGCCTGGCCCGCGCAGGAAGCCTGGGTCACGCACTTCGGCACCGAAGGGCCGATGGCGCGCTCGGTTCGCGATCTCGCTTCGCTGCTCGACGTGCAGGCCGGCTACGACCCGCGCGCGCCGCTCTCGCTCGCCAGCCAGCCATCGTTCGCCGTGCGGCTCGACGCTGCAGATGAACACGCCGCCGCGCGTCCGCGCATCGGCTGGCTCGGTGACCTGGGCGGCTACCTCGCGTTCGAGCCGGGCATTCTCGAAGTCTGCGGGCAGGGACTGGCGCGGCTCGCCGACACCGGCTGCGCCGTTGAAACGCTTGAACTCGGCTTCGGGCCCGAGCGCATCTGGGATGCCTGGCTCACCTTGCGCCATTGGCTGGTCAACGCCCGGCTCACGCCCTACCTCAAGAACCCGGTGAACCGCGGGCTCATCAAACCCGAAGCGCTCTGGGAGCACGACCAGGGCAGGCTGCTGTCGGCCGCGCAAGTCATGGCCGCGAGTGTCGAACGAACGGCCTTCTACCAACACGTGCTGAAGCTCTTCGAGCACGTCGACTTTCTCGCCTTGCCGACGACGCAGGTCTGGCCCTTCGATGTCACCGAGCGCTGGCCGAAGCAGATCGCTGGCCGCACCATGGACACCTATCACCGCTGGATGGAGGTCGTCGTCATCGCGACTTTCGCCGGGCTGCCGGCGATCAGCGTGCCGGTCGGCTTTTCCCCGTCGGGCCTGCCAATGGGAATGCAGCTCCTCGGCCGGCCGCGCGGTGACCTGAACCTGCTGCGCCTGGCGCGCGACTACGAGCAAGCGGCCGGCGAGATCATCGCGACGCGTCCCGCGGCGTAGACCCACGACACTCGCCGCCGGGCGAGGTCTGCTCCTACAGGCGCGCTGCGCTCATTCCTCGCGCGGTCACGGCGTATCCCGTCGTTGGTCCGGCCCCGTCTCGTGTCGAATCGAAGATTGCCGGTTCCGTCGGCCTCGTCATCAACAGGAAGCGTCATGCACCGAACACTCAAACCCCTCCTCGGCATCGCCGCGCTTGCATTTGCCGCGCACGCATCGGCGCAGATCACCTTCTACGAAGGCGAAGGTTTTCGTGGCCGGACGTTCGCGACCCAAAAGCAGGTCGGGAACTTCGAGCGAATCGGCTTCAACGACCGTGCCTCGTCGGTGGTCGTCGATCGAGGCCGCTGGGAAGTGTGCGAAGACGCTCGCTTCGAGGGCCGCTGCGTGGTCCTTCGCAGGGGAAGCTACGAGTCGCTGCGCGGGATGGGCATGGAGAACCGGATTTCCTCGGTTCGGCCGGTCGCCGATCGCGGGCGGTACGACAACGAAGCGCCGGAACCGCTCGCCGCGCCGACCTACGAATACCGGCAGCGGCCGAACGAGCGGCTGCGCGAGGTTCCGGTTACTTCCGTGCATGCCGTTGTCGGCCCTGCGGAACAGCGCTGCTGGGTCGAGCGGCAGCAGGTGGCGGAGCCGGAGCGACGCGACCTCAACGTTCCCGGCGCGATCATCGGCGGTGTCCTCGGCGGTATCCTGGGCCACCAGGTCGGCGGCGGCACGGGCAAAACCGTTGCGACCGTGGGCGGCACCCTTGGCGGCGCGGCGCTCGGCGCCAACGTCGGCCGGGACGACGCTTCGACGGGTACCCGCGATGTACGCCGCTGCGAAACCGCAGCCAACGGCCCGCCGCAGTATTGGGATGTCACCTATGACTTCCGGGGTGTGGAGCATCGCGTCCAGATGAGCACGCCCCCGGGCCGGACGATCGCGGTCAATCGGGACGGCGAGCCGAGGCTGTAGGTCTTTTCCGGAAATCATGAAAAGCGGCCACGAGGCCGCTTTTCTTCGGGCCGACGACTGACATTCGCCATCGACTCCCGCCATGCGTCGCACCGCGATTCGTCGTTTCGACGCTTGCCTTCGTCGTGACCGCGCCGCTCTGCTGGCCGTGCTGCACGCGTCCGGCCGCGCGGTCGCCGCCGCATGACCGGCAACGAAAGACCCGATCGATCGCTCCCTTATGGTGGCGGTGCCGGTCGCCACCGCGGCGGCGTAGGCGAACCAGCGTGGGACCTATCATCGCGTCTCGCCGCGCCGCAGCCGCCGTGCTGCCGCGCCGCCCACGCTCAACGATCGGAACGCCCATGACATTTCGCACTTCCCGGCGCGTCGCCGCCGCGCTTGCCGTCGTCGCGCTCACGAGCGCCGCCAGCGGCGCGGCCTTCGCAGCCAAGACACTGGTCTACTGCTCGGAAGGCAGTCCAGAGGGCTTCAATCCGCAGTTCTTCACCACTGGAACGACCGCCGACGCATCGTCGGTGCCGATCTACAACCGGCTGGTCGAATTCGAAACCGGCACGACCAACATCGTGCCCGGTCTGGCGGAGAGTTGGGTGGCGGCGCCCGACGGCCTGGCATACACCTTCAGGCTTCGCAACGGAGTGAAGTTCCACAGCAACGCCAAGTTCACGCCGACGCGCGACTTCAACGCCGACGACGTGCTGTTCTCGTACAACCGCATGGCCGACCCGAACCATCCG
>JAYSMB010000094.1:0-3615 GCA_043725065.1 Burkholderiales bacterium | reverse complement strand
GTGGCGCCGGTTGCTGGTCGCGTAGATCAGCACGTTCTCCGAGCTCTCGGAGATCGAGCCGTCGAGGATCGACTTCAGCGCCTTGTAGCCGGGCTCGCCTTCGTCGAACGACAGGTCGTCGCAGAACACGATGAAGCGCTCGGACCGCTCGGCGACCAGATCGACGATGTCGGGCAGGTCGACCAGATCGGTCTTGTCGACCTCGATCAGGCGCAGCCCGCGCGGCGCGAACTCGTTGAGGCAGGCCTTGATCAGCGAGCTCTTGCCGGTGCCGCGCGCGCCGGTCAACAGTACGTTGTTGGCGGCGTGGCCGGCGACGAACTGCTCGGTGTTGCGCAGCAAACGACTCTTCTGCGTCTCGACCTCGACCAGCGAACCGAGGCGGATGGTGGCGACATGCCGAACCGGCTCGATCAGGCCCGAACCGCCGCGCTTGCGATAGCGAAACGCGATCGACGCGCTCCAGTCCGGCGCGGCAACTGGATGCGGAACCACGGCCTCGATGCGCGCGAGCAAGGCCTCGGCGCGCTCGATGAGATGCTGCAGGGAAGCGGGTGACGCCATGACCGTGGATTGTGTCGCGGCGGCGCTCAGGCCGCGAAGCGCTCGCCAGACGGCGGCATCGCGGCGACGACGTTGTCGGCAATGGCGAAGACACGATCGGACCCGCTCGCGCGAATCGGGTGCATGCCGGTGAACGCGCCGAAGGCGGGCAGCACGCCGACGTCGTCGCCGAACCGGAAGCAGGGCAGGCGCAAGTGCTCCCAGCCGCGGCCGCCGACGTGCACGCAGGGGTGAAGATGCCCGGCGAGAACGTACTCGCCCGCACGCTGCTTCGGGTGGTGGCAAAGGGCGAAGCCGTCCTGTGCGAACGGCTCGTCGACGACATGGATGCCAAGCGATGCGGGCGGATCGCCGGCCCGGTCGTCGTGGTTGCCGCGCACCAGCACCAGCTCGAGCGAGCGATGCGCGTCGCGCCAGGCGGCCACCGCCGCGAGAGTCGCGGCGGCGTGAGCGCGTGACGAGTGCAGGAAGTCGCCGAGGAAGACGATTCGGCGTGCGCCGATTCGCGCGACCAGCGCGCCAAGACCGGTGAGCGTCTCGCTGGTCGTGCCGCGCGGCACCGGAACGCCGAGCGCGCGAAAGCTCACCGCCTTGCCGATATGCGCGTCGGCGACCAGGAGCGTGCCGCTCGCCGCGATGAAGGCTGCCTTCTCGGGCAGCAAGGTGAGCGGCCGGCCGCCGGCCAGGATCGTCGTCACAGCCGCGCCTTCACCGCACGAAAAGGCGCAGCGCGACGTCGAGGTTTTCGGTGGGGCTCTTGCGAAATCCCGAGCGAGCGAAGCGCTGCAGACGGCCAATGGCGAACGAAGTCAGCGCCGAAGCCAGCGCACTGGCGTCGACCGTCGGCGTTGCCGCTCCAGCGGCTTCGGCGCGCGCGCGCAAGGCCACGCGCAGCTGCGACTCGATGCGCTCGAAGAACTGGTTCATGCGCGTCTGCAAACGCTCGTTCTCGAACACCAGCGCATCGCCGACCATGACCCGTGTCATGCCCGGATTCTTCTCGCCGAACTGCAGCAGCACAAGCAACACCTTGTGCACTTGCACGTCGGGGCTCGCTTCGCGCTCGATGATCTGGTTGACGAGCGTGAACACGCTCCGCTCGATGAACTCGATCAGACCCTCGAACATCTGCGCCTTGCTCGCGAAGTGCCGGTACAGCGCCGCTTCCGAGACCTCGAGCTTGGCGGCGAGCGCGGCGGTCGTGATGCGCTCGGCGCCGGGCTCCTGGAGCATGGTGGCCAGGGTCTCGAGAATCTGCACCCGGCGCTCGCCCGGGCGCGGGCGCTTTCTCGGCGGCTGCGGCTCGGCAACCGCCAGGGGCGCGACAAGTGCCGAAAGGAGCGGCGCAACGACCTCGATTTCAACCTCTCCCGCGGGGTCGCCGGAAACACCGGCGGGCGGGTCGGAGGGAAGAGTCATGAGGCTTGAATCAGCTGGCGCAGCGAGCCGATTCTGGCACACACGTATGCCGGTTTAGGGCATCTTCGAGGGCCGATTTTTTGCTGCGTATCGGCGCCCTTGTTCGTGCCACCGAGCTGCGGGCCGCGGGTTCCGCCGCCGAGGTAGCGCTGCATCCAGACGGTGCGCATGCCGAGCGAGCGCGCCGCCTTCAAATGTTGCAAAGTGTCTTCGACCAGGACGCAGCGCGACGCCGGCACGCGAAGACGCGCCACCACGCGGCGCAGCATGCGGGCGTCGGGCTTGGGGCGCGGCATGCCGAACATCGTCATGTCCTCGATCGTCACGACCGCGTCGAACAGATGCGCGAAGCCGAGCCGGTGCAGCACGCGCATCGCGTAGTCGCGCGGCGCATTGGTCAGGATCACCTTGCGCCCGCGCAGACGGGCGACCGCGGCGCGGTCGTGCGCGCTGGTGCGCAACCGCTCCTCGAGGCCCGGCAAGCGATGCGTCTCCTCGAGGAAGTGGTCGGCGCGAATGCCGTGATGGCGAACCAGGCCGAGCAGGGTCGCCCCGTAGCGCAACCAGTAACGATGGCGAAGGGCATTCGCCTCTTCGATCGTGACGCCCAGGTGGCGGACGACGTAGTCGTCGATCGCCACATGCATCTCGCCGAACGCGGCGTGGCTGGCGTCGTGCAGCGTGTTGTCCAGGTCGAACAACCAGACGCGAGGCTTTGTCATCCTGAGCGAAGCGAAGGATCCCGGCGTTTGCGGCAAGCGAGATTCTTCGCTTCGCTCAGAATGACAAGGGGCTCATCGCGACCGGATCATCGTGCCGTAGGCCTGCTCGGTCAGCACTTCGAGGAGCATCGCGTGCGGCACGCGGCCGTCGATGATGTGCACCGTGTTGACGCCGTTCTTGGCGGCGTCGAGGGCCGACTGGATCTTGGGCAGCATGCCACCCGAGATCGTGCCGTCGGCGAACAACTCGTCGATCTCGCGCGCCGTCAGGTCGGTGAGCAGCTTGCCGGATTTGTCGAGCACGCCGGGCGTGTTGGTCAGCATCATCAGCTTTTCGGCCTTCAGCACTTCGGCCAGCTTGCCGGCGACGACGTCGGCGTTGATGTTGTAGTTCTCGTTGTGAACGCCGAAGCCGAGCGGCGAGATCACGGGGATGAACTGGTCGTCCTGCAGCGCCATCACGACGCTCGGGTCGATCGACTCGATCTCGCCGACCGAGCCGACGTCATGCTCCTTGGTCGGGTCGTTGAGATCCATCATGCGCAGCTTCTTGGCGCGGATCAGGCCGCCGTCGCGGCCGGTGAGTCCCACCGCCTTGCCGCCGGCGACGTTGATCAGGCCGACGATGTCCTGCTGCACCTGGCCGGCCAGCACCCACTCGACGACTTCCATCGTCTCGTCGTCGGTGACGCGCATGCCCTGGATGAACTCGCCCTTCTTGCCGATCTTGGCCAGCGCTTCCTCGATCTGCGGGCCGCCGCCGTGGACAACGACCGGGTTCATGCCGACCAGCTTCAGCAGCACCACGTCCTCGGCGAAGTCCTGCTGCAGCGCCGGGTCGGTCATGGCGTTGCCGCCGTACTTGATGACGATGGTCTTGCCGTGGAACTTGCGGATGTAGGGCAGCGCC
>JAYSMB010000093.1:0-5399 GCA_043725065.1 Burkholderiales bacterium | reverse complement strand
CCCGATCGCCGCGATGTCCTGCGCGCGCTCGGTCTTCGCGAGCATCACCGCGGCGACACCGGCACGCCGGCACAGCGCGCGGTCGTCGGCGAACCACGGTGTATCGACCGCGTTGATGCGCAGCACGACGCTGCGCGACGCGTCGAGCCAGCCGGCCACGGCGGCGCGGGCCGCATCCTTCTGGTCCGGCGGCACGGCGTCCTCGAGGTCGAGGATCACCGCGTCGGCGCCGCTGGCCAGCGCCTTGGCGAAGCGCTCGGGCCGGTTGCCCGGCACGAACAGGTAGGAGCGGGGCGCGGCGTCGTTCATCGGGTCAGCCCAGGAAGGTCGTGACGACCGGCGCATCGGCGAGCGCCCAGACGCGCACGATCACGCGACGCATCTCGTCGGCGGTCGCGCCCTCGCGGTACGCGGCGAGCTGCACGGCCTTGTGCTCGAGCTCGGCGCGGCTCAGCGTGTTGCCCGGGTCACCCTTGGGCTCGAGCACCTGGCCGTGGAACGTGCGGCCGTCGACGGTCTCGACGACGACCTTGCCGATCCAGCGCGCGGGGTAGGCGCGGTCGACCTCGGCGTCCAGGCGCATCGCGACCTTGTCGTGCACCGCGCGCACCGCGGTGTCGCGCCAGCTCGCGTCGAACTCGGCCAGGCCGGCGCGGCCGAACACCGCGACCAGCCCCAGCACCGTGCCCATCGAGAACTTGGCCTGGTGCACCGTCTGCGGGTCGGTGACGGGGCCGAGCACGTCGATCGCGGCCTGGTGCACGAGCGCGGTGATCGCGCGCAGGTCGGTCGCGGCGAGGTGGTGCGCGTTCAGCACCTGCAGCAGCGCGTCGGCGGCCGGGTGCGTGTGGCGGCAGGCGGCGTGGAACTTGAACGAGGTTTCGGCCAGCGCCCAGCGCGTGCCGAGTCCATCGGCGAGCCGCGCGGCGTCGGCATCGCTCGACATGCCGGCGGCCAGCCCCTGCGCGCCGTCGAGGATGCGCTTCGCACCGGTGAATCCGTCCTGCGCGAGGTAGGCCGCGGTGAGACCCGCGCCCGCGGCATGCGCGGTGTGCAACTGCTTCGAATCGGCGGCGTCGCGCAGGAACTCCCATAGCCCGGCCGACTGCGTGCCCGCCGAGCCGAACGCGTGCCGCATCTGCGCCGCGTCGAGCCCGAGCAACCGGCCGACGGCCGCGGCCGCCGCGAAGGTGCCGGCGGTGCCGGTCGTGTGGAAGATCCGGTAGTGCGAGCGGCCGAGGAACTCGCCGACGCGGATGCCGACCTCGTAGCCCGCGACGCAGGCGACGAGCAGTTCGCGGCCGGACGCGCCGAGCGCCTGCGCGACCGCCAGCGCCGGCGGGAACACGACGGTCGCCGGGTGGAACACCGAACCGTTGTGCACGTCGTCCTGCTCGGCGAAGTGCGAGGCCGCGGCGTTCGCGACCGCGGCGACCAGCGGGCTGCTGCCGCGGCGGTGGATCAGGATCTCGCTCGGGCCGTCGCCCGGCCCCATGGCCTCGATGAAGCGCGCGATCGATTCGACCGGCCGCGCACCCTTGCCGGCCAGCGCCGACGCGAACCAGTCGAGGAACAGGTCTTCGGCGCGGCGGACCACCGCCGGCGGGATCGCGTCGAAACGCAGGCCGGCGGCGAACTCGGCGAGCGCCTGGGTCGGATCGGGGTGCGGGGTCATGGCGGGTCTCCGTTCAGATCGCGGCGTCGGCACGCAGCCGCGCGATGTCGGTGTCGGCGTAGCCGAGCTCTTGCAGGATCGCATCGGCGTGGGCGCCGAGCGCGGGCACCGGGTCCATGCGCGCGTCGAACTCGGCCGGCATCCCGGGCGGCCGCAGCGCCGGCATCGCCCCGCCGGGTGTCTCGACCGAGACCCAGCGCTCGCGCGCCTTCAGCTGCGCATGCGCCCAGACGTCGGCCATCGTGTTGACGTTCGCGTTCGCGATCTGCGCCTCCTCGAGCCGGGTGACGACCTGCTCGGCGCTGAGCGCCGCGAACGCCTCGTCGATCAGCGCCTGCAGCGCCGGCTTGTTCGCGACGCGCTTCGCGTTCGCGTCGAAGCGCTCGTCGGCCGCGAGCTCCGGCCGCTTCAGCACCTTCGCGCAGAACGCCTGCCACTCGCGCTCGTTCTGCAGCCCGAGCATCACGGTGCGGCCGTCGCCGGCGGTGAACGGGCCATAAGGGTAGATCGTCGCGTGCGACGCGCCGGCGCGCGGCGGCGGCGGCGCACCGTCGAAGGCGTAGTACATCGGGTAGCTCATCCACTCGACCATGCTCTCGAGCATCGAGACGTCGATGCGGCAGCCCTGGCCGGTCTTGCCGCGCCGGATCAGTGCCGCGAGGATGTTGGAGTACGCGTACATGCCGGCCGCGATGTCGGCGATCGAGCAGCCGGCCTTCGCGGGCTGGTCCTCGGAGCCCGTCACCGACAGGAAGCCCGCCTCGCTCTGGATCAGCAGGTCATAGGCCTTCTTGTCGCGATAGGGACCGTCCGCGCCATAACCCGAGATGTCGCAGACGATCAGGCCGGGATGCGTCGGTCGCAAGGTTTCCGCCGACAGGCCCATGCGCGCGGCGGCACCGGGCGCGAGGTTCTGCACCAGGACATCGGCCTTCGCCACGAGTTTTTTCAGGACGTCGATCGCATCCGCGTGCTTGAGGTCGAGCGTGAGGCTCTCCTTGCCGCGGTTGACCCAAACGAAGTGCGACGCCATGCCGTGTACGCGCTCGTCGTAGGCGCGGGCGAAGTCGCCGACACCGGGCCGTTCGATCTTGATGACGCGCGCGCCGAGGTCCGCGAGCTGGCGCGTTGCGAAGGGCGCGGCGATCGCGTGTTCGAGGGAGACGACGGTGATGTTGGCGAGTGGGAGGGACATCGATGACTCCAGGTACGCAGTCCGCCCTGCCCCAGAGGGGGAGGGCGGACTTCAAAAAGATCGGGGCAGCCCCAGCACGTGCTCCGCCACATACGAAAGAATCAGGTTCGTCGAGATCGGCGCCACCTGGTACAGCCGCGTCTCGCGGAACTTGCGCTCCACGTCGTACTCGGCCGCGAAGCCGAAGCCGCCATGCGTCTGCATGCAGACGTTGGCCGCCTCGAACGACGCCTTCGCGGCGAGGTACTTCGCCATGTTGGATTCGGCGCCGCACGGCTGCTTGGCATCGAACAGCTCGCACGCCCTGAAGCGCATCAGGTTCGCGGCTTCGAGTTCGATGTAGCTCTCGGCGATCGGGAACTGCACGCCCTGGTTCTTGCCGATCGGACGGTCGAAGACCACGCGATCGTTCGCGTAGTCGCGCGCATGCTCGACGAACCACCAGCCGTCGCCGATGCACTCGGCCGCGATCAGCGTGCGCTCCGCGTTGAGGCCGTCGAGGATGTACTTGAAGCCCTTGCCCTCCTCGCCGATCAGGTTCCCGACCGGGATCTCGAGCTCGTCGAAGAACACCTCGTTGGTCTCGTGATTGACCATGTTGGCGATGGGCCGCACGGTCATACCCTTGCCGATCGCCTGGTGCAGGTCGACGATGAAGATCGACATGCCCTCGGACTTCTTCTTCACGTCAGTTAGCGGCGTCGTGCGTGCCAGCAGGATCATCAGATCGGAGTGCTGCACGCGCGAGATCCAGACCTTCTGGCCATTCACGACATAGCGGCCGTCGTTGCGCACCGCGGTCGTCTTGATCTTCGTCGTGTCGGTGCCGGTGCTCGGCTCCGTGACACCCATCGATTGCAGACGCAAGTCGCCGCTGGCGATTTTCGGCAGGTAGCGCTGCTTTTGTTCGTCCGAGCCGTGCCGCAGCAGTGTGCCCATGTTGTACATCTGGCCATGGCAGGCGCCCGAGTTGCCGCCGCTGCGGTTGATCTCTTCCATGATCACCGACGCCTCGGTGAGGCCAAGGCCCGAGCCGCCGTACTCCTGCGGAATCATCGCGGCGAGCCAGCCGGCCTCCGTCAGCGCATCGACGAATGCTTCCGGATAGCCGCGGCGTGAGTCGACCTCGCGGTGGTAGGCGTCGGGAAATTCGGCGCACAGCGCGCGCACCGCATCGCGCAGGTCGTGAAACGGGTCGGCGGATGTGTTCAGCATGGCGTTCATGTGGTGTCGCTTCTCAGGCGAGTTCGGCGCTCGCTTCCATCGCCAGGGCGCCCTCGTGGTCACGTGCCCACAACTCGACACGCCGGTCGGCCCGTTGACGGCCGCAGAGCGTGAAGGGATGGATGTCGAATATCGGCCGCATGGCCTTGAAGGCGAAGCGGTGCACCCGGGCGAACGGCACCTCGCGGCGCAACAGATCGATCAGCAGCGTCGCGATCAGCGGCCCGTGAACGACCAGTCCCGGATAACCCTCGACTCGGGTGGCATAGGGTCGGTCATAGTGAATGCGATGGCCGTTGAAGGTCAGTGCGGAATAGCGGAACAGCAGCACCGGGTCGGGCACGATCTCGCGTCTGAACGACTCGTCGGTCGGCGCCGGCTGCGGTTGTGGTTGTGCGGCCGTCTCCCCTCGTGGTTGGTCGCGGTAGACGATGTCCTGTTCCTCGCTGATCGCGACGCCGAGCGCATTGGCGATCTCGTGTCGTACGCCGACGAAGACCAGCGGCCCGCTGCGGCCCTCCTTCGAGCTGATATCGCGAATCCGCGACTCACGCACGACTTCGTCGCCGATCCGCAGTGGATGGAAGAATTCCAGGCGCCCGCTCGCCCACATGCGCCGAGGCAGCGCAACAGGAGGCAGGAACCCGCCGCGACGGGCATGCCCGTCGGGTCCGACCTCGCTGTGCCGTATCACGGGCGTGAAGAAAAGCCAATGCCAGAGCGGAGGCACGTCCGAGCCTAGTAGAGGCTCGGAATCGTCACGATCGAGCGTCGCCGACAGTGCCGCAATCGGGGCGGCAGTGACGAAGTCCGCGCGCTTCTCGGCGCGGCCGATCCATTGGCGCTGTAGGTCAAACTCGGCCGGCGCAATCGGTTGCATGCGTGAGTCCATGGCGAGAGCATCGCTGCCAATTTGGTAAACGACAATTCGCATTTCGGGAAGGGGCCCTTCTGCCATGTTTAATCCGTCCGGCTCAATCGGCTGCCTCGCGTCGATTTGCTCAACCGCAGCCTGTTATGCGTAAGCCGAAGGCGGGGTTCACCAAATCCAAATTGCTTGATCGTCCGCCTTGGATGAAGATCGCTTCGACGACTCCATTGAAGTCAAATTAAGGAGCAGGCATGAGGAGATATTGCAGTTTCAGGTTGCTGGCCTGGGCCGGCGTGATGGTCGGGCTATCGGGAGCCGCTCTCGCGGCAGGGCTTGACGAAATTCCGGCAGACATCCGGACCCGCCTCTACGCGAAGGACATGATGGATCCGGCGCAACCGGTGGGTCCGAGTGCGTATCGCGACTGGAAGCCG
>JAYSMB010000092.1:0-2212 GCA_043725065.1 Burkholderiales bacterium | reverse complement strand
CCGACCGGCTACGCGTCCGGCCGGTCCGGCGCGGCTCGCGCCGGCAACCGCCGCTCGCGCCGTCGGGCGAACGGCCTTAGGATGCGGGCATTGTTCTGGGTTTCTACTAACTTCAAACCTGCCGCCGCGCGGCCTGTGGGAACGCGCGTGGCCGGGGCCTGAGGCCGGCTCGACGGCAGACACATCCATGAAAAGGGGCGACTCCTTGATGCGCACTCGTACGCGCGCCGTTCGCGGCCGCATGGCACTCGTGGCGGTGCTTCTCCTGACGCTCGCGTGCGTCCCGGCGGACGCCGGCATCCTTCGCGATGTCATGGCCAAGATGGGAATCGGCAAGCAACCACCGCCGACGAACGCGGCAGGCGGTACGCCGACGTTCCCGCGCCAGGGCTTCACGTGCTGCAACCTGCACTTCGACGGCGACTGGATCAGTGACAACAACTACGCCGAGCTGCCTGTGCTCCCGGCCGGCACGCCCGTGACCGTGATGGGCTACGGGAAGAATCGCGCGAACATCGACGTCGACGGGAAGCCGATGCGACTCGGCCACGACGAGGGTCGTGACAAGGAGACGCTCGATGACTGGGTCAACAAGGTCGTTACGAACGACGATCCGCGAGCGCGCGTCGCGGGCTACCCCGCCAACGTGCAGGCGGCGATCAAAGTCGGCAAGGTCATGCTTGGAATGACGCGCGAGCAGGCGCTCGTCGCGGTCGGTTATCCGCTACCGACGATCAACAAGGGGCTCGACGAACCGATTTGGCGCCTGTGGAATTCACGGCGCGGGGAATACCAGCTCAACTTCGGCCCCGACGGCCGGGTGACGTCGATCACCGGCGACGGCGACGTCACCAGCAAGGTCATCTTCCTACCGCCGCGCCGGTGAGGCGTGCGATAGCGTCCATGTGCAAATGGCGTTTGTCGCAGCCATCTTGTGCGCCATAAGGGCGGCCCACCCGCAGGATACTGCGCTCGCCCGAGCAAAGCGTTGAAGGGAGATGGCCGTAGGGCGCATGCGGAAAGCGACACAGAACATGTCGCGGGTGTGCACGGCCACGAGCGATGAAGTGCCCCATTGTCGCGCCGGCGCGGCGTTTCGACTGGAAAATGAGCGCTTGGACGCGTCTCACGCGTCCTACTCGCTCGGACGCGCACGTGCGATTCGCCCGGATAACCAGCGATAAGTCGCGGGCATTGCAAGCAATACGAGCGGCACCGCGGTCACGAGCCCCGCGATGATGGCGACGGCGAGCGGCTTCTGCATTTCGGCGCCGGTGCCAAGGCTGAGTGCCAAGGGAAGTAGCGCAAGGATGGCGATCAGCGAGGTCATCAAGATCGGCCGTAGCCGTCGGCGTCCCGCCAGCACCAGGGCTTCGGGCGTCGCCGTCGCGCCATCCTCGAGTTCCGCGAAATAAAAGACGGCGATCTCCGCAACAACGCCCACCACCATCGTCAGGCCCATCATCGCGGAAATATCGAGCTCGGTGCCCGTGACCAGCAGGCCCACGAACACGCCGGTCACCGACAGGAACACCGTCGCAATGATCGAGAGGACAATCGCCCAGTTCTCGTACAGGTAGAGAAGTAGTGCCGTGACCAGCAGGATCGCCGCAGCGAACACCGCGGCGAGTCCCCGGAACGAGCGCTGTTGCTCGGCGTAGAGGCCGCCGTATTCGACCCGGACGCCGCCCGGCAGGTGCATGCCGGCCACGACCTTGCGCACCTCGGACATTGCCGAGCCGAGGTCCCGATTCTCGAGGCGCGCGGTCACCGCGACCTGCTGCTGCAGGTTCTCGCGCTCGACCTGCGGTTGTCCCGACGCGACGGCAATGTCAGCGAGCCGTCGAACGGTGACCAGATGCCCATCGCGCGGCGAGCGCAGCCGCAGATCGCCGACGGCGGCGACGCGCTGGCGAGCGCTCAGCGGCGTCCATACGCGGATGTCGATGAGCTTCTCGCCCTCCTGAATCTGGCCGACGACGGTGCCGCCGACCAGCGCACTCAGCTGACGCGACACCTCGTCGGCATCGAAGCCCTCGAGCGCCGCGCGGGCCGCGTCGACCTTCACTTCAATCGCATCGCCGGCGACCCGCAGGCCGTCCTGCACCTCGACGAGTCCGTTGATCTTGCCGATACGGTCGGCGACCAACGGCGCGGTCGCCCGCAGCGCCGCGAGGTCGTCACCGAAGAGCTTGATCTCGACCGGCTGCGG
>JAYSMB010000091.1:0-5705 GCA_043725065.1 Burkholderiales bacterium | reverse complement strand
GCTCATGAACCTCTTCACCGAGCCGGCCGAGCGGGCCAAGGCGATGGGCGTCTACGGCTTCGTCTGCGCCAGCGGCGGCAGCATCGGCGTGCTGCTCGGCGGCGTCCTCACCGACAGTCTGAGCTGGCACTGGATCTTTCTCGTCAACCTGCCGATCGGCCTGGCGGTGCTGGGCTTGAGCCTCGCGTTGCTGCCCGCGGCTGCCGCACGCACCGAACGCGTGCGTCTCGACGTCGCCGGCGCCACCACCGTGACCGTGGCGCTGATGCTGGCCGTCTACGCCATCGTCGGCGGCAACGAGGCCGGCTGGACGAGCCCACGAACGCTGGTGCTGCTGCTGATCGCGGCCGTGCTCCTCGCCGTCTTCCTGCTCATCGAGGCGCGCGTCGAAAAACCGATGATGCCCTTGCGCCTGCTGCGGTCGAAACCGATCGCGATCTCGAACGCGATCGGCATCCTCTGGTCGGCGGCGATGTTCGCCTGGTTTTTCCTTTCCGCGCTCTACATGCAGCGCGTGCTCGGCTACAGCGCCATGCAGGTCGGCCTCGCCTTCCTGCCCGGCAACATCCTGATGGCGGTCTGCTCGCTCGGCATCTCGGCGCACGTTGTCAACCGCTACGGCATCCGCAGGCCGCTCGCCGCCGGCCTCGGTTGCGCCGCACTCGGGCTGCTGCTGTTCGCTCGCGCGCCGGTCGACGGCGGCTTCGTCGTCGACATCCTGCCCGGCATGCTCTTGCTCGGACTCGGCGCCGGCATCGCCTTCAACCCGCTGCTGCTGGCGGCGATGAGCGGCGTCGACGAGAGCGAATCGGGCCTCGCCTCGGGCATCGTCAATACCTCGTTCATGATGGGCGGCGCGCTCGGCCTCGCGGTGCTGGCCAGCCTCGCCGCGGCGCACACCGGCGCCGAGTCGAGCGGCGAGGCGGCGCGGGTCGCGCTCAACGACGGTTACCGGCTCGCCTTCGGCGTCGGCGCCGCCTTCGCCCTCGTGGCGGCGATGCTCGGCGGGCTGCTGCCGGCGCGCGTGACGCCGCCGTCGCCGACGCTGGCGGCCGCCGCGACCGAGGCCTGAAACACGGTCGACGACGCATACTCGCGGCGATGAGCACCGCCGCCGATTCCGCCGTCGTCAGCTGGCACGCGCACGTCTACTACGACCCGGCGACGACGCGACCAGCGGCCGAGCGCGTGCGCGCCGGCATCGCGGCGCGCTTCAAGGTGCAACTCGGGCGCTGGCACGACGTGGCGATCGGGCCGCACAGCGCCGCCATGTACCAGGTGGCCTTCGACGTTCCGGTGTTCGCCGCGCTGGTGCCGTGGCTGGCCCTGCATCGCGAAGGCCTGAGCGTGCTCGTGCATCCCAACACGCTGCGGCCACGCGCCGACCACCTGGTGCATGCGCTCTGGCTCGGCACGCCGCTGCCGCTGCGCGACGACATGCTGCCCGAATCGATCGACGCCTCCGAAGAGTCGGCGATCGTGCCCAACACCTGAGCCTCGCTCAGAGCGCCGGCTCGGTCTCCTGCAGCGCTTCGTAGAGTTTGGCGAAGGCCGCGTCGGGCCGGCCGTCGGCGCCGGCGAAGCGCGAGCGCACGGCATCTGGCAGCGCGGCCAGCGCCGCTTCGACGCCGTCTTTCTGCGCCACCGACGAGGCGAGCACGCAGGCGCTGCGCAGGGCCAGGTCGAGCGGCCCGTCATTGCCGGCCGGCGCCTCGGCCGCCTTGCGGATGGTGTCGGCGACGGGCTGCGGGAAGCCCAGGCTTTCGGCCCAGAGCGCGCCGACCGCCGGATGGTCGATTCCGAAGGCACCGGCCTCGATGCCGGCGAGCTCGGCGCCGCGCACCACGGCGAAGCCGGTGAACATGACGTTGGCGATCTCCGGATAGGTCTGGCACAGGATGAGGTGGCCGGTGGCGTGCAGCAGGCCGCAGGTGTAGGCCTCCTCGGCGTCGGCCTGCAGACGGGACGCGATCTTGTTGGCGGCGATCGCCGCGACCAGCGCGTCGCGCCAGAACACGTGCATGTCGATGCCCGGAATCTCCTTGAACGACGACGAGACGCCGCAGGCGACGATGAGCCGGTTTAGCGGCTGGATGCCGATCATCGCCACCGCCGCGTCGATCGAGGACATCGAGCGTTGGCCACCGAAGAAGGCGGAGTTGGCGAGGCGCAGCACCTTGGCGCTCAGGATCGGGTCCTGGGCCAGCGCCTCGCCGATCTTGCGCGTGTCGACGTCGGGATCGCGCAGGGCCGCAATGAGGCGCTGCACGACGCGCGGAATCGTCGGCAGCTCGACCCGGCCGGCGGCGATGTCGTTGATGAAGTTGGGCCGGCGCACGACCTCGGCGGCGGTCGTGTCGACGGCCGCCTTGGTGGGCTCCAGGGTGAACGCCGGAACGTAGGCTTGGCTCATGTCGGCGGGTCGCTGCGGTGGCTCGAAAGTGCAGACCGAAGTGTTCACGATGTGGCTGCCTTGCGCACGGACATGAGCGGCCTGAACCGAGCCTTTCTCCGCGCTTCGGCGGCCGGCGTCGAGGTCGTCGCAACACCAGCACTTACAAGTGCCGACGCGTCGATCGGAGCCGCGCCCTCGCTACATCTGCCGGAACAGGTGCAGGAAGCTGCGGCTCACGGGCAGCACTTCGCTGCGGCCTTTGAGGTGGATGTCGGCGGTCTCGTTGAGGCCGCGGACGACGTGGCTGACGGCGCGCAGGTTGACGACGACCGAGCGGTGCACCTGCGCGAACTGGCTGGCGTCGAGCTGCGCCAGCAACTCCTTGAGCGGCGTCCGGATCAGCGCCTCGCCCGGCTTGCCGGCGTCGCCGTGCCAGGCGATGAGCGTGTACTTCTCGTCCGAGCGCAGGAAGTCGATGTCGTCGACGGCGATCAGGCGCAGCGTCTGGCCGACCGTGGCACGCAGCCAGCGCAGCGGCGGTGCGCCGCTGTGGCGTTGCAGATGGGCCGCCAGCTGCTCGAGCAGCGCCTCGCTGGCCAGCGCCGGCTGCGCCGCGGCGAGCCGCTCGCGCAGGCGCGCCACCGTGCCCGCGAGACGCGCCGCGTCGACCGGCTTGACCAGGTAGTCGAGCACGCCATGCTCGAAGGCTTGCAGCGCGTATCGGTCGAAAGCGGTGACGAAGACCAGGTGCGCGCGGCGGCCGATCTGGCGCGCCGCCTCGACTCCCGACAGGCCCGGCATGTGCACGTCGAGAAAGCAGATGTCGGGCTGCTGCGCCTCGAAGCGCTCGACCGCCTCGCGGCCGTTGCGCGCCTGCGCCACGACCTCGAGCTCGGGCCAGGCCTGGGCCAGCATCAGCGCCAGCTCGTCGCGCAGCAGCGGCTCGTCGTCGGCGATCAGGGCGGTCGGTCGGCGTCCGCTCATGCGCCGCTCCGTTGCGCCGGAAACTCGACCTCGGCCGACACGCCGTGCGGCACGACCGCGGCGACGCGCAGCTGGGCGTCGCCACCGAAGGCCAGCTGCAGACGCTCGCGCAGCGTCGCCAGGCCGGTGCCGAGGCCTGCGCCGCCGAGCCCGAGGCCGACGCCGGTGTCGACGACGCGGGCGATGCAGCGTCCCTCGCGCACCGTGACGCCGACCTCGATGCGGCCGCCCTCCTCGCTCGGGTCGATGCCATGGCGCACCGCGTTCTCGACCAGCGTCAGCAAGGTCATCGGCGGGCACCGCAATCCCTCGGTCGCCGGGTCGGCGTGCAGCGTGAACTGCAGGCGATCGGGCATGCGCATGTGCATCAGCTCGAGGTAGGCGCGCACCAGGCGCAGCTCCTGGCCGAGCGTCGTCGCCGACTCGTCGAGATGCGGCACGGCGGCGCGCAGGTAGGCGATCAGGCTGTCGAGCACCGCCGAGGCCTGGGCCGACCCGGCGTTGACGAGGGCGCGCACGTTGGCCAGGGTGTTGAAGAGGAAGTGCGGTTGCACCTGGGCCTGCAACAGGCGCAGCCGGGCGTCGAGCGCCTGCCGCTCGAGCTCGCTGCGCTCGAGCTGGAAGCCGAGCGCCTGCTCGCGCGCCAAAGCGTCGCGCTGCCGCACCATCGCGCCGAGGGCGATCCAGGGGCCGAACAGGACGCCGGTGAAGCAGAGCTCGAGAAAGCCGGTGAGGCGCAGCTTGTTTTCCCAGAAGTGGACGTCGCCCCCGGTCGTGATCCAGTAGGCGAGCCAGGCGCCGATCGGCATCGCCACCACCACGCCGATCAGCTGCAGCACCCAGCGCGCGATCCAGGGCGGCGGCTGCGCCGGCATCTGCTCAAGCCAGCCGAAGGCCAGCATCGCGAGGAGGGCGACCATGACCGTGCGCGCGATCCAGACCAGGGTCGGCGTCGTCGACGACACGCTGAACAGCAGGCCGAAGACGAGCGCCGTGATCAGGGTGAAGCGCACACGGCGCCAGGCGACCATGCGGGACAGGTCGTGGGGCGGGACCGGCTGGGCAGCGATCATGGGAAGCAGAGGGGAACAAGCGAGGCCGAAAGCGACGAATTCACGCAGTGTCCCGGCAAACGCGGCCGCGCCCAAGCCCGATCGGACCGGCGACGCGACGACGGGGTCGAGCCACGCTGCCGGGCGACCGGCGCCGCGCCGGGGCGGCGCGTTACAGCGCCTGCGGCAGCACGCGCCGGCAGGCGCGGCGCCAAGGACGGCGTCTCAAGCGCTGCCGCAGATGGTGGCCAGCACAGCGCCGATCGGCGCGCGGATGACGACGTCGGCAAGCTCGTCCATCGCCGTCGGCTGGTCGTTGACGATGACGATCGCCGCGCCCGCCCGCGCCGCGATCGGCACCATGCTCGCCACCGGCTGCACCTGCAGCGTCGAGCCGATGACGAGCAGCAGGTCGGCCTCGGCCGCGGCATTCAACGCACGGTCGATGACCTCGGGCACCAGCGATTGGCCGAACGAGATCGTGTCGCTCTTCAGGATGCCGCCGCAATCGCGGCAGTGCGGATCTTCCTCGCCGGCGCGCACGCGTTCGAGCGCTTCTTCCATCGGCGCGCGCCGGCCGCACTGCCAGCACATGACGCGGCGCATGCTGCCGTGCACCTCGACGACCCGCTTCGGCGACTGGCCGGCGCGTTGATGCAGCTCGTCGATGTTCTGGGTGACCAGGGCGTGCAGCTTGCCGCGCCGCTCGAGTGCGACCAGCGCGCGATGGCCCGAATTCGGTTCGGCGGACCATGCCGGCGAGTCCAGGCGTGATCGCCAAGCGGCCTTCCTCACCTCGGCGTCGGCGAGGTAGTGCTGGATCGTCGACTGTTTCTCGGCCGCCGGATTCCTCGTCCAGACGCCGCGCGGCCCACGGAAGTCGGGGATACCCGATTCGGTCGAGATGCCGGCGCCCGTCAACACGACGACGCGGCCGGCCGCATCGATGCGGCGCCGCGCATCGTCGACGAGCGCGTCGTTCGGCATCGCTCAGTTCTTCTCCGCCAGCTGCTCCAGGATGGCAGGGTTCTCCAGCGTGCTCGTGTCCTGCGTGATCGCCTCGCCGTTGGCCACCGAGCGGAGCAGGCGTCGCATGATCTTGCCGCTGCGTGTCTTCGGCAGGTTGTCGCCGAAGCGGATGTCCTTGGGCTTGGCGATCGGGCCGATCTCCTTGGCGACCCAGTCGCGCAGCTCCTTGGCGATCTTCCTGGCTTCTTCGCCGGTCGGGCGCGAGCGCTTCAGCACGACGAAGGCGCAGATCGCCTCGCCGGTCG
>JAYSMB010000090.1:0-10708 GCA_043725065.1 Burkholderiales bacterium | reverse complement strand
GATCCAGCGCGTCGCCTCGATGAACTCGACCGCGTAGTTGTCGTGCTCCTCGATGCCGGTGGCGATGGCGAAGATGTTCGGGTCGAAGATGATGTCTTCAGGCGGGAAACCGACCTCGTCGACGAGGATCCGGTAGGCCCGTTCGCAGATCCGGGTCTTGCGAAGGAAGGTGTCGGCCTGTCCCTGCTCGTCGAATGCCATCACCACGGCGGCGGCGCCGTAGCGGCGCACCAGCCTGGCTTGATGGCGAAACGCCGCCTCGCCTTCTTTCATCGAGATCGAGTTGACGATGCCCTTGCCCTGGATGCACTGCAGGCCGGCCTCGATCACGTCCCACTTGGAGCTGTCGATCATGATCGGCACGCGCGCGATCTCCGGCTCGCCGGCGATCAGATTCAGGAAGCGGACCATCGCCGCCTTCGAATCGAGCATCGCCTCGTCCATGTTGATGTCGATGATCTGCGCGCCGTTCTCGACCTGCTGCCGGGCGACGCTGAGGGCTTCCTCGAACTGGCTGTTGAGGATCAGCCGCGCGAACGCCTTCGAGCCGGTGACATTGGTGCGCTCGCCGATGTTGACGAACAGCGAACCCGCGCCAATCAGCACCGGTTCCAGACCGGAGAGTTTCAGGGGCGGCGGCGTTGCCGCCGCCGCTGGCGGAGTCATGGTGCCCCCGCCGCCTTCGGCGTCGCCCCCCGAGGAGGCTGCAAATCGATTCGTCACGCCGCTTCGAGCTCGCTGGCCAGCTCGCCGAACAGCGCGCCGCGATGGCCGCAACGGGGCTTGTAGCGGCCGACCCGCTCGGCGATCCGCGCGATGTGCTCGGGCGTCGTTCCGCAGCAGCCGCCGGCGATGTTGAGAAAGCCCGCGCTCGCGAACTCCTCGAGCAGGCTGGCCGTGATTTCGGGCGTCTCGTCGAAGCCGGTTTCGCTCATCGGGTTGGGCAGGCCGGCGTTCGGATAGCAGCTCACGAAGGTGTCACCGGCGATGTGCGCCAGCTCTTCGAGGTAAGGCCGCATCAGCGCCGCACCGAGTGCGCAGTTCAGGCCGACCGCGAGCGGCCGCGCGTGCCGGATGCTGTGCCAGAACGCGGGCACCGTCTGGCCCGAGAGGATCCGGCCCGACGCGTCGGTGACCGTGCCCGAAACGATCACGGGCAAACGCTCGCCCGTCTCTTCCATCAGCTCGTCGAGGGCGAAGATCGCGGCCTTGGCGTTGAGCGTGTCGAAGACGGTCTCGACCAGGAACAGGTCGCAGCCGCCTTCGAGCAGACCCTCGGCCTGCTCGCGATAGGCGGCGCGCAATTCGGCAAACGTGACGTTGCGGGCGGCCGGATCGTTGACATCGGGACTGATGCTCGCCGTCTTCGGCGTCGGACCGAGCGCGCCGGCGACATTGATCTCGCGGGCGAAGGCGCCCAGGTCGTAGTCGGCCTGCGCCACCGAGGTCGCGCCAAAGGTGTTGGTCTCGACGATGTCGGCGCCTGCTTGCAGGTACTGGTCGTGGATCGCGGCGATCACGTCGGGCCGCGTCAGTTGCAGCAGGTCGTTGTTGCCCTTCAGGCTTTTCGGGTGGTCCTTGAAGCGCTCGCCGCGGTAGTCGGCCTCGGACAGCCGATGCCGCTGGATCATCGTGCCCATCGCGCCATCGAGGATGACGATGCGGTCCTTGAGGATCCGCGGCAAGGCCGCGGCGCGCGTATAGGCCAGCGTGTTCATGACCTCGATTGTAGGAAGGAGGGAATGCCCTCGCTGTTCGTCGAAGTGGCCGGCCGGGCGCCGGGCCGCCCCAAGCCCGGCCGCGCCTCCTCGGGGGGCGGCGACCGCGGGGAGCGTGGCGGCTCAGTCAGTGCAGCGCGCCGGCGACCGTCGCCTTGTAGAGCGAATCGCGGAACTCGAGGTTGCGCGTGCCTTCGTCGTCCATCGCCCAGGCCGAGAGCGCGAGCGCAGACATCGGCCGCGCGAACAGGAAGCCCTGCAGCTCGTGGCAGCCGAAGGCGCGCAGGATCTCGTGCTGCGCTTCCGTTTCGACCCCTTCGGCAACGACCTTGAGGCCGAGTGCCTGGGCCAGCTTGACGACCGCGTCGACCACCGCGCGCGCGTCGGCGCTGGTCTCGAGATCCATCACGAAGCTGCGGTCGATCTTCAACTCGCCGGCCCGGAGCTTCCTCAGATACGCCAGGCTCGAATAGCCGGTGCCGAAATCGTCGATCGAGATGTTGACGCCCATGGCGCCGAGCTTTTCGACCATGCGGATCGCGTTCGACGCGTCTTCCATCGCCACCGACTCGGTGATCTCGCAGGTCAGCAGTTGCGGGTTGATGCGGTGCCGCTTGAGGGCCGCGTCGATGCGGTCGGCGAGATCGGCATGGCGCAGCTGATGGGCCGAAAGGTTGATCGCCACCCGCATGCGCAGCCCCTCGTCACGCCACTGGCCGGCTTGCCGGCAGGCTTCGTCGATCAGCCAGTTGCCGATCGCGCCGATCAGGCCGAAACGCTCGGCGATCGGAATGAATACCGCCGGCCCGACCAGGCCGCGCTGCGGGTGCTGCCAGCGCATCAGCGCTTCTGCGCCGGTGATCTCGCCGCTGGGCGCATGCACTTTAGGTTGATAGAGGAGGTGCAGCTGGCCTTCGGCCAGGGCCCGGCGAAGGTCGCGCAACAGGTCGAACTGGTCGCGCGCGCCACGCACCATGCGCGCTTCGAAAAAGCAGTGCGATGCGCCGCCGCCGCTCTTGGCCGCGCGCATGGCCGCCTCTGCGTGGGCGATCAGCTCCGACATGCCGCCGTTCTCGGGATACATGGCGATGCCGACCGAGCTCGACACCGCGGCTTCGCGCCCGTTCATGTTGCAGGGCTCGCCGATCGAGGCTTGCAGGCGCTCGGCGAAGATGGCGGCGTCTTCGGCGCTCGGGTTGCCGCAAACGAGCATCAGGAACTCGTCGCCACCGAGATGCGCGACGCGGTCTTCGGGCCGGGCAAAGCGCTTGAGCCGCGCCGCGACCTCGCGCAGCATCAGATCGCCCATGTGATGGCCGAGCGATTCGTTGACCGGCTTGAAGCCGTCGAGATCGATGAACAACATGGCCATGCGCTCGCCGCTCGCGTCGGCCTGCTGCACCGCCTGGGCCAGCGTGCCCTCGAACATCAGGCGGTTCGGCAGGCGCGTCAGGCCGTCGCGGAACGAGCGGCGTTGCAGTTCGGTCTCGGCGCGGCGCAGCGATAGTCGCAACTTCGCCTCGAGGATCGAGAGGATGAGGCCGAGCAGCAACAAGGCGATCGAGCCGACCGAAGCGAACAGGGCCAGCGTCGTCGACGAGATCCGGTCGGCGTTGAGCGATGCGGTCTGTTCGCCCAGACCGGCCGCGCCAATCACCAGTTGCTGGCTGGCGACCAGGGTGGCGCCGAGGACGAGCGCCGCCGTCGCCTGCCACGGAACGGTGGCCGGGCGGGTCCGGTCGCCGCCGCGAAAGAAAGCGCCGAGCGCCATCATGCAGCCGCCGCAGGCACCGGCCACGGCGGCCACCAGCGGCAACACGTGCCAGGTGATCCCTGGCTGCAGGCCGAGCGAGGTCAGCGCGACCACGTGCGCGCCGACGACCCCGGTGCCGAGTGCGAATGCGCCGAGGCCGACGCGCACCGGCGTCGCCACCCGGCCGCTGACCGCGCCGAGCCCGGCCATGCCGACCGCGACGGCGACCGCCCATGCCGTGAGCGAGTCGATGCCGTCGTAGCCGAGCGGAAACGAGAGAGGTTCGGCGGCGATGCCGATGATCTGGCCCGACCAGATTCCGAGCGACAGGGCCATGGCGGCGCCGAGCAGCCAAAGCGCGCCGGTGCCGGTGCGCAGGACGCGCACGCGCCGGGCCAGGTCGAGCGCCACGTAGGATGCCAGCGTGCTGACCGCGACGCCAAGCAGAAGCATGAGTGCCGCCGGCATCGCCGATTGCACTCCGGAATTGATCACCAGCTCGGTTGCCATGCACCCTTCAAACGCGAAAAAACCCAAAGCGATGGCGAATTCGTGATCCGCGACCGCCATTGCATATCGTCACGCGGCCAGGGAACTTGAGGCCCGAAACAGGGGTCCCGGAGTCGGGCTCGCCGAGGCGCGCCGCCTCGGCGATCAGGGCAGGACGGGCGGCGTTTAGTGCAGGACGAGCGGCTGCCGCATCACCGCCGTGAAGCGGCCGATGTACTCGTCGATGTCTTCCTCGCTGGGCTGGCTCGCCATCAGCGCGAGGGCGCCGGCCTTGAAGCTCTCGGCCACCGCACCCTCCAGAAAGATGTCCTTCTTCGCGAACTTGTCGACGATCTCGAAGCCGCCACGCGGCTCGGGCGCATCGCCGCCTTCGATCGCAGGGGCAGGCGGGAGGTCGAACGCGACGACGGCGAAGCTGTCGGAGTTGTAGAGCATGTGCATGGCGGAATCTCCTGCCGCCTAGCTGCGGGCCGGCGCGCCGATTGCAAGCCGGGCTCGTTACTCGATCCGCTCCAGCAACAGGTCGAACTCCGATTCGCCGGCGCCGTTGCGCGCCGTGGCGTGGACGGGCAGGTAGCCGCGCGCCGGATCGAGCCAGATCTCGTAGCTGGTGTCGTAGGCCGAGCGGCCGGCGACAACGAACTTGAGCGCCGGCACGCTTCCGGAAGCCGTTTCCGCGCTTTCGCGACCGGCGTAGCGCAGCGTCCGCACGCTCGCCTCGCCGCGCGCGCCGACCAGCACCATCGAGATCGCGCCGCCCTCGATCGCCCGCTCCGGATCGGCGGCGACGATGCCGACCAGCTGGATCATCCAGCTCAGGCGATCCTGGGTCCCGGCCAGCAAGGGCCATTCGGTCGACGGCCCCGAGAAGGTGATGGAGCCGCTGTCGCGCTTGAAGTTGGCAGCCTGCGCTGCCCGCCGGACCCGCTGGTCGAGGAAACGTTCCGGTGCGAGTCCGATCGCCGTGGTTTCCCCCTGACTGGTCTGCGAAAGCAAGGTGATCCCGGCCAGGCGCGCGTCGAGATGAAGCTCGTAGCGGTCTCCGACGGGCTGCCAACGGATCTCTCCCGTGCCGCGAAAAAAGCCGCGCCGCACCTCGTAGCGCAGTGTCACCGGCGCCGGCAAGACCGTGCGGTAGGTGGGCGGCGGTTGCTCACCGGCGGCTAGAAAACTGGCCGACGCGGCCCGTGCCACGGCCGACGCGGCTTCGGACAACGAGGGCTCGGCCTGCGCCAGCGCGGGCGCCGAGGCCGGCTCGGACTCGGTCCTCGCTGCGGCCGGTTCGCTGGCCGCCGGCTCGGGCAGGTCGGGAGCGGACGCTGCGACCAGCACTGCTGCCGGCTCGCTCGCCGGGCCGCTGGCCGGCTCTGCCAAGCGAGCGCTGGCTTCGACGGGAGTCGCCGCGGGCGCAAGGCTCGGTGCCCGTGGTGCCCGAGGCCGCAGCGCCTTTTTGGGGGCCGGAGGAGGTGCTGCTTCGGGCGCAGGTTCAGCCGGTATCAGCGGTTCGGCCACTGCGGGCTCGGCCTGCGCTTCGACCGTTCGCACCGCCATTGGCGCCCCGATCGAGGGCTCGCGACTGATGCCGATCGATGCCTGATTGGCGGCGCCCAGCAAGACCGCGTGCAAGAGCAAGACGAGCATGCCGACCAGAAAAAACGCGCGCCGCCGCGCCGCCAGCTGCGAGGCGGGCGGGTGGGACAGACGGGAGGGTTGGCGGGGCGATTCCAAGGCTTCGGATCCAGCGTCGACAATGCTCTCAACGCAACCCGGGACCTTTGGGACCACGAACGATGAAGCTCGCCACGTACAAGGACGGATCGCGCGACGGACAACTCGTCGTCGTCTCGCGCGACCTCGCCAGCGCCCACTATGCCAGCGCGATCGCGACCCGGCTGCAGCAGGTGCTCGACGACTGGAATTTCCTGTCGCCGCAGCTCGAGGACCTGGCCGCGACGCTCAACGACGGCAAGGCGCGCCACGCCTTCGCGTTCGAGCCGGCGCGCTGCATGGCGCCCCTGCCCCGCGCCTACCAGTGGGCCGATGGCTCGGCCTTCGTCAACCACGTCGAGCTGGTGCGCCGCGCCCGCAATGCCGAAATGCCGGCGACCTTCTGGACCGACCCGCTGATGTACCAGGGCGGCAGCGACGACTTCATCGGCCCGACCGACGACATCGTCGCCGCGAGCACCGACTGGGGCATCGACTTCGAAGCCGAGGTCGCCGTCATCACCGGCGACATCGCGATGGGCAGCTCGCCCGAGACAGCGATCGACGGCATCCGCCTGGTCATGCTCGCCAATGACGTGAGCCTGCGCAACCTGATCCCGGCCGAGCTCGCCAAGGGCTTCGGCTTTTTCCAGAGCAAGCCGGCGACGGCGTTCAGCCCGGTCGCGATCACGCCCGACGAGCTCGGTGACGCATGGCTCGGCGGGCGCTTGCATCTCGACCTGGAAAGCACATGGAACGGCCAGCGCGCGGGCCTGTGCAACGCCGGCGAAGAGATGACCTTCCACTTCGGACAGCTGATCGCGCACCTGTGCAAGACGCGCAACTGCCGCGCCGGATCGATCGTCGGCAGCGGCACGGTGAGCAACAAGGACTGGACGCGCGGCTACTCGTGCATCGCCGAGAAGCGCGCCATCGAGACGATCGAAGGCGGCTGCCCCAAGACGCCGTTCATGCATTTCGGCGACACGATCAGGATCGAAATGAAGAACGCCGACGGGCAGAGTCTGTTCGGGGCGATCGATCAGAAGGTGGCCTCGGTGTCGCCAGGGTAGGGCGCGGCCCGAACCGCGCGCGATCTCGAATCCGCGCGGCGGTCAGCCCGCGGCGACGTTGGCCTCGGCAAACGCGAGGATGCGGGCGTTGTTGGCCGCGTCAGTCACTTCGATTTCGAGCTCGCGAAGTTCGCTCACGATTTCGGCGTAGGCACGGTAACGCCGCGCGTCTTCGATCTTGGGACCTTCCACGGCAACCAGCATTCCCGCAGGCAACGCCAGCAGGTGCTTCAGTCGCCCAAGACGCTGCACCCACAAGCCGCCGTGCTCGTAGATCTTGACAGGCTCGTCCTGCGTCAGGTCGAGCGGCTTGATCGCCGCGACGACCTGGCCCTCGCGCTCGTGCACCAGGGGCAACGGAACCGGAAACTCCTCAGGGCCCACCTCTTCGGGCTCGAATGCGCCGGCCAGCTGCTTCGTCCGGAGCACGCGGTTGACGTGTCGCGTGAGCGTCTCTTCGCGTCGTTGGCGCAGGCCATCGACGTCGCGCTGAACATAGCGCGCGACCAACCGGTTCAACTCGGCCTCGGCGTCGTCGGTCATCACGAGGCGAAGCGTCGAATAGCGAACCATGCTCTCGCGAGGCTGCGTCAGATCCTGGAGAATCCTCGCGATCAGAGTCTGGTCGTGAGCGCCGTTGGTGCCGACCTGGGTCTGGATGTGACGCAACTCGGCCTCGATCTCGCGCCGCACGCGAACGAACAACTCACCGGCGAACTCTTCGAAGAACCGCGTCACCCGCCCATAGCGCTTGATGAGGCGAAAACCGAAGAACCCCTGCTTCGGGCAGGCCAGCAACACGCCGATGTTCGCGAACTCGCCCGCATCCACCTGCGGCAGCAGGCGGACGAGCGTGTAGTGAGCGATTTCGGGTTTCATGGCGGTCAGATCGGGGCGTCAATTCCAAAAACCAGGCTCGTTGACCCGGTTCAGCACGGCGAAAAACTCCGCCGAATCGAACCGGGCTTCGCCGTCTTCATTGACCGTCCAATTCTGCGGCAGTTGCGCCCAGATCGAGGGAGATCACCAAATCATCCGCCCGCAACGCGAACCGCTTCAGGTCAAGAGCCACGGAGTCATCGACGCGCGCACCATTTGCCCAAGTCAGCTTTCCGTGAGCGATGTTCACGTTGCGTACCAAGCGCACACCATCGCTTCGAAACCACTCACTCTTGAACGCGTACCCGTTGAGAAAGCTTACGACAGTTCCCAACGTCGTCTCTTCCAACTTGCCACGTCCTTTGTCGTCCAACACCAGCAACCCGTCCACGGCGAGTTGCAGGATGGTTTGCTCGAAGTCGTCAATGGCTTCGGGACGGTCAAGCAGGAGGTCGAAGTGCTCGGCGATGCGCTGCCAGTTCTCGGCGAGCGCATGAGCCGACTCGCTGGCGGCCAGTGCATCGAACAGCGCGGACACGAGTCGTTCATGCTGCTCGTCGGCCAGCCGACCGCTTTGCTCCAACGCGTCGCAGAGCTTCATCAGTTCTTCGACGCGGGCCACGATGCGGTGCTGTTCGGCGAGGGGCGGAAGGTCCAGCACCGCATTCCGCAACATTCGCTGGTTCAGATTGACCATCGTTACGCCGACGGCCGCTCCAGCCAAATAGCGGCGCATCCCGATTGAGTCGAAAACCAATTGCACGAATGCGCGATCCACTTCTCTCTCGAAGCAGGCGAAGAAGCTGCCGGTCCCACAGAGCCAGCCGTCCTCGTTGTCGGTGACGAGCGCCGTTCGCCCTACCTCTCCGCGTCGCGCAAAGACGATGTCGCCCGTGGCAAGTGCATACGGCGCGAGTTCGATCGCTTTTTGGGGCGACACCGCGACACCTACTTCGGCAGCAATACGGCCGCGTCGCATGTGCGATGGATTGACCAAAGGAACACCGCCGCTGACATAGTCCCCTTTGCCGATCAGCGAACCGAATGGGCCTGTGTTGAGTCGGTTCGCATAGTCACCAAACGACACCCGGGCCCACCCAGTCGGCAGATCGGCATCGACGAACTGTGGGTATCCTCGCCCGTTGGCAGTTGCAATGCGCCGAATGAGCGAGGTTGCCGGTTCATCCGTCGAGACTTGGCCGACAAGCCTGCCTTGCAAGGCAAGTGACGAGATCAGCTCTCGAAGTGCGGCAACTCCGATATGTGCCGTCGCCAGCAACTCAAATCCGCGAATCAGCGTCGGCTCACGCTCGACGATGTACTTCGCGCTCTGCTCCGGCGCGCTCAGCGCCCCAAAACGCCTCACTCACGCCGACGCCGTCTGCGCCACCGGCACACTCTCCAGATAGACCGAATCCGGATCGAGATCGATGCCCGCGGGCCAGCTCACAGTGCCGTGGTCGGCCTGCACCAGCGCAAAGAATTCCGGCTCGCGCAGGCGCTCGAACACCGGGTAGGCCAGGTACGGCCTCACGTCCAGGCGGCGCTGCTCGCCACTGCTGAAATGCAGCAGCAAGGCATGGTCTTCGAGCGGGGCGACGGCGGTGACGCCCGGGTTCATGGCGGCGAGTTTCTCACTTCAATGGGTCGATATGGAAGACCGGCTGGCCCTTGACGGCGAGCGACCAGTCGGCCACCAGCTCGTCGCGGTGAATTTCGATCCAGGCCCGCACCATCCGGGTCTGCCGGCGGGCAGGCTGCCGTCCAGCAACTCGCCGTTGTCGATGCCGAACACGGCTTCGTCGCCTGCGTACATCGCGTGGATGTGCGGCAGGTGGTGCTGGCGCGTGTCCAGCCAGTACAGGTAGATCAGGACACCGTAGAAACTGCCGATGAGTGGCATCGCCGGCTCGGCGAGTGACGGTTCGCTATTGTCCCGCCAACGCCGCACCCAGGACAGCTTTCAACCGATCCCGAATCCCCTGCGCCTCACCCTGCAGCCGCCGGTACTCGGCCATCAGCTCATCCGGATCGTGGCTCACCTCGGGCCCAGCGTGCGGGTTCTTCTGGTCGAGGTTGAAGCCGCTGGCCTTGATCGCCGCCATGCCCACCTTCCACGCGAACTCGCCTTCCGCACGGCTAGCGAATCCATCGGCCTCGTCGCCCCACCACGCCTTCTCCACCTCGAAACTCTTCGATGCGGATCGGCTTGGTCTTGTTGTAGTTCTTCACGCCCGACGGGTATTGGTGCTCGTAGAACCAGACCTCCTTCGTCGGCGTGCCCTTGGTGAAGAACAGGAGATTGGTCTTGATGCCGGTGTATGGGCTGAATACGCCGTTGGGTAGACGAACGATCGTATGCAGGTTGCACTCGGCGAGCAGTTGCTCCTTGATGCGTGCCTTCACGCCTTCGCCGAACAGCGTACCGTCGGGCAGCACCAGCGCGCCGCGACCGCCGTCGCGCAGAAGGCGCTTGATAAGCACGAGAAAGAGGTCGGCCGTCTCATTGGTGCGCACGTCGGCCGGAAAGCCCTGCTCGATACCGGGCTCCTCGACACCGCCAAAGGGCGGGTTGGTGATGATGACCTCGACCTTTTGCTCGGCAGTCCAGCTCGTGTAGGGGCGTTCGAGCGTGTTGCCGTGCACCACCTGGCTCGGCACCTCGATGTCGTGCAGCATCAGGTTGGTCACGCACAGCATGTGCGGCAGTTGCTTCTTCTCGAAGCCGCCGATGGACCGCTGCGGTGTGGCTTGATCCTCGGCGTTCTTCACCTGCTTGCGCAGATGCTCGATGGCGCAGACCAGAAAGCCGCCGGTGCCGCAGGCCGGGTCGAGCACACGCTCGCCGAGCTTCGGGTTCACCATGTCGACCATGAACTGCGTGACGGCGCGCGGCGTGTAGAACTCGCCCGCGTTGCCGGCGGATTGCAGGTCTTTGAGAATCTTTTCGTAAATGTCGTTGAACTGGTGGCGCTCGGTCTGGCGGTTGAAGTCGATCGCGTTGAGTTCGTTGATGACTTGCCGGAGCAGTTGGCCGCTCTTCATGTAGTTGTAGGCGTCTTCGAACA